>JAQBOY010000140.1 GCA_028287805.1 Mucilaginibacter sp. | reverse complement strand
CGCGGAAGGCAAGTTTGCCGTTTAGCCGCTAAGGCGAAACGAGTTTTTGTATAGCAAAAACACAAACTTGCTCTTTACTATCGGTTATGCCTGTTTCAGGCGTTCTCTTAAGATTTTCATATCAGAACTAACCTTCTTTTTCTTGACTTTAGAATAAATCTGCGTTGTCCGAATGCTTGAATGGCCAAGCATCTTAGATACACTTTCCATTGGTACACCGTTCTCTAAAGTCACGGTAGTGGCAAACGTGTGTCTTGCAATGTGATAGGTCAAATCGAAATTCAGGTTAGCCATTTTGCTGATAACTTTAAGGTAGCGATTGGTAGCCTGGTTTGAATAAATAGGAAAGACAGTACCAGTATAAGATGCCATTGGATGGCCTCTATATTTTTTGATAAGCTCGATGGCTTCAGGCAACAATAAAACATAAAATTTCTTGCCGGAAAAATTGGCTGTTTTCTGCCTCACCATTTCGATCCACTTTTCGCCTTCTATATCGGTTACTAAGTGTTCATTACTCAAGTTGCATACGTCGGCAAAGGCCAAACCTGTGTAACAGCTAAAAACAAAAGTATCCCTTACGATCTCTTGTCCATGAATATCGAAATTCAAAGCTTTGATAGTTTCCAACTCCTCCAATTCCAAACACTGCCTATCCTTGTGGATCATGTGCCGCTCGAAACGAAGGAAGGGGTCTTTAACGATCCAATCGTTCTTAAGTGCGATGTTGACCATCTTACGCAGCCGCTCGATGTGCTTCATGACCGTATTGTTGGTACAAGGCCGCTGGCCTTTATCGGGTTCACGTTGACGTAAGTAAATTTCAAAGTCTATGATGAACTTGTAATCTAATTGGGATAAATAGATGTCCGTCCGCTTTTTCCGTTTAATCATAAACTCTCTAACATATCGCTCGGTACTATAGTAGTTTTTCATAGTGCCTGGCTCCAAGAGTTTTTTGATCTCGGTGTTATGGTAGTTCATCAGAAACAGCAATGTAGTTTGCTCTTCCTCACCACCACCTTCAAGAACGGTCTTGATGGTGTCCGCACTAAGTACCTCCTTATTGTATCGCAGTGTGTCGTAAGCCGAATTGATCTCTGTGCGTGTTTGCCGGATCTTGTCCTGAACCTCTTTTAACTCTTTATCAGAACCGATCACTTTCTGGAGCTTGTTGTCCCACGAAACTATCTTGATGCGACGCTTTAAAGAAATGTCAACGAATTTTTTGTTAACGGTAATTCGCACATACAGGGGTGCAACCCCTTTGCTTGCCTTATCCTTTTTTAGAAAAAAAAGGACGCTGAATGAATTTGTTGTTTTCATACGCTTGTTTTTTTAACTTATTTGATATTATCCCGCCAGACACAAATTTTCATTTGTGAGAAACGGATTAAAACACGAAATCAGTTACGAGCAACCAACAGGGTTGCAAGTAAAACGCATTGAACAATTTTACAAATTAAAAAGAGGGTGCGAAATAGGGCATTTATTAGTTTGTATTAGAATGGTTTACTTTAGACTACTATTTTGCAATAATCATAAAAAACCCTCTAAATCATACAATTTAGAGGGTTTTGACTCAACTTGGTATCGCTGGTGTCGGGGTGGCAGGATTCGAACCTGCGGCCTCCACATCCCAAATGTGGCGCGATACCGGGCTACGCTACATCCCGAAAGGGTTCGCAAAGGTAAGCTTTAAAATTACTGCTGCAAATATTTTTTTCAAGAAGTTCCATAGCAATGCGTAACATGCTCAAACACAAGGTTTATTTTTTATATAATAGCTCCTTTTGTTATATAAAATCGCTTTAAAACACCTATTATGCAACAATTACATGACAATTGCGCGGCGTTAAGCAACATTTATATGACAATTAAAAAGTAATTAAACTTCCATGTAACTTCATAGTCAATCCTAAGAAAATCATAAACTAAACTATCATCTTATGAAGAAACTAATCACCTTAATTGTTTTGCTTCTCCCTTTTTTAAACATTTTTGCGCAGGAAGGGAAATTAAAAAGCGTACAGGGTATCAGCTTATGGGCACCGGCAAATGTAAAAGTTGATGGTAATTTAAAAGAGTGGGATGACACCTTCCAGGCCTATAATAAAACAACCAAGTTATTCTATTCGGTATCCAATGATGATAAATATATTTATTTGGTTGTAAAATCAATTGATATACCCAATAATGCCAAAATTATAGCTGGTGGTATAACTTTAACTATCAATACAGAAGGAAAGAAAAAAGACAAGGGTGCCTATAGCCTTACTTTTCCTGTAATTGAAAAAGCGACAAGGCAACGCGGGGCCGGGGGAAGAGGTGGAATTGGTAGACAGCCGGGGGTAGCCCCAGACTCAGCCGCAATAGCAGCACAGCACAAAAAAACCGTTGAATCAAGTAAAGAGATTAAAGTTTCAGGATTTAAAGATATTACCGATACGCTTATCTCTATTTATAACGAATACAGTATAAAAGCTGCAATTGGGTATGATGCCATAGGAAATTATGATTATGAAGCAGCAATTCCTTTAAAGTTACTAAATGTTTCTGCAGATAGCCCCAAAGAGATCGCTTATAATATTAAAATAAATGGCTTACAAATGCCTGCAGGATTTGGTGGCTTTGGAGGTGCAGACGGCGGCGGCGGTGGCTTTGGAGGTGGTGGCCGGGGTGGCGCCGGCGGAGGAGGTAACCGGGGTGGCGGCAATATTACGCCCGGTGGCAGAAATGATCCTGAGATGTATTCCCCAACCGATTTTTGGGGGAGGTATATTTTAGCGACAAAATAATATACCTTAATACCCAACCTATTTTAATAACCTTTACATGAAAAAAACTTTTTTAATAGCAGTTATGATGTTATTATCATACCCGCTATTTTCCCAGGTACGCGCCAGGACGCAGGGTGCAGCTGCTCCTCTCCCGCCCCCTGCAGCTGTACGGGAAGTAAGCGGCATAGTTAAAGATGCTACCGGGCAAACCATTATTGGCGCCACAATTCTTTTAACATCAAAATCTGATACAATAAGAACAATAACCAATGCTGATGGTATTTTTGTTATTAAAAATGTAAAACAGGCCACTTTTGTTATTACCACAACAAGCGTAGGTTACCAACCTTCTACCAAGAGATATTTGAATAATGATGTTGCAAAAAGGGTTATTTTAGATCCGGTAGTGCTTAAGGAGGACTCGCATCAGCTTAATCAGGTAAACGTTAACGGTACGCCAAGCATAGTTTATAAAACTGATACAATTGAATATCGTGCCAGTGATTACAAGGTACGTGAAAACTCAACTGTTGACGAACTGTTAAAACATATGGAAGGTTTTGAGGTGGGCTCTGATGGCAGTGTTACTCATCAGGGGCAGGCGGTAACCAAGGCAAGGCTTAACGGAAAGGATTACGCAGGCGGGAATATTGCTCAGGCTATTCAAAACCTGCCGGCAGATATTATTGAAAAAGTGCAGGTTGTTGATGATTATGGCGACCAAGCCGGAAGAACAGGTATTAAAGACGGCGACCCCACCAAAGTATTAAACCTGACTACAAAAGCTGATAAATCAGTAGGTAATATTGCCCGTATAACCGCAAGCGACGGAAGTGATGACCGTTATAACGAACGGTTGTTTTTACAGCGTATTAACGGCAATCAGCAAATATCATTGATTGGCAACTTAACAAACTCAATAAATGGTGTGGCAAGTACCGGCGCTAACGCCGGTGCAGGTGGTAGTGGTGGCAATGCTTCTGTGAGCAGTAGTGCAGGCGGTAGCGGCGGTACAACCACTTCAGGCAGCCCTTCATTAAGTTATCGCGATCAGGTAAGTAAATCCCTGCAGATTAATGCTAACTACCGTTATACTTTTAATGATGTATTTTCCATTAATAATAGTACAGGTCAAAATTTTAACCAATCAGGAAGCACTGCATTTACTAAAAATACTACCGGTCATAATAATAATAACACGCATAATGCCAGTGTTGAATTTGAATTTACGCCTGATAGTTCAAACTTTGTGCGTATTACGCCCACATTTAGCTATAACGGTACAACTACTGATCAAAATCAGCAATATAACCAGATGGGGTTGATAAATCAGGACTTGAGTGGACATTCAACCAGTTCAAACACTACTCCCAGCTACGGTGTTGTGGCTTTATATCAATATATATTTAAAAAAGATCACCGAAGAAATATTTCGTTTCAATATACTTTGAGCAATTCAAACCAACAACAAAATACAGGACAAAATCAACATATTATTTATAAGGACTCCTTAGGAAACACAGTAAAAGACTCCCTGGTAAACCGGACTGTGAATCGTACCAATTTTAATAAAAGCGACAGGTTAAGCTTAACCTATGTAGAACCATTAACCAAAATTTCACAGTTAGAATTTAATGAGCAATATATTTACAGGGGATACGACAATACAGCTATCACCAGTAATATAAACCCTGCTACGGGTGCAGCATCTATAGTTGACTCCCTGAGTAACGTTTACAAATATTCATTTTCACAAGGAAACTTTGCTGTTAACTACCGGCTTAATAAAACAAAATACAGTATATCAATAGGCGCAAGGTCAATTGTAACGCATTTGGCGGGGGACAATATCAGTAAGGGTACAACAACCAACCGGAATGATTTTTATATAATACCTTTATTTCGTTTTCAATATCAATGGTCACGTACTAATCAATTATCCATTAACTATGCCGGAACACCAACTGAACCAAGCTTTACACAAATACAACCTTTACCTGATTTTTCTGATCCGCAAAACCCGGTATATGGTAACCCCAACTTAAAGCCCATGTTCAGCCATGTTATTACTACAAGATATAACGATTATATAGCTAATTCAAAATTCAATTTTTCATTAAATACCAGGACCACCTTTTACCAGGATCAGATTGTAACCAACAATGTATTGGTTGCAATACCCCTTCTTAACAGTAACGGGCAGCCAGCGCTTGATAAAAACGGAAAACCGCAGTCAAACTTAGTTAACGATGTGCATTATTTAAATGCAAACGGCGCATTTGGCGAATCAATTACTTACAATATTGCCAAACAATTGAATGACCGTGCATATAACCTGGAATTTAATGGCACAGTAAATTATGGTTATAATGTGGCCTATAGTAATAACATCAGAAATCACATCACTACCTGGGAAGTTAATGAGCGCTTTGGCCCGCGGATCACTCCCAATACATCCTTAGAAATAAACCCTTTCGTTTCTTATGATGATAACAGGTCATTTACTACCATACCGTCACCCGGTGTACAAAGCAGCACCGATATTAAAACTACAGCCTTAAATTTAGAAGGTAAATTTTACTTTTTGAAAGACCGTACGTTTGCTTTTGAATATAATTTGAGCAAAAATTATATCCAAGGTATAGCTTCTAACATTTCAAAAAATCCTTTTGTAGCTAATGCTTACCTGGAAAAGGAATTTTTTAAGCGTAAAAACGGTATTTTAAGGGTATCCGCCTTTGATATATTCAATCAAAATAATTTCATCAATCGGGTGGTAACAGCAAATTCAATTACTGATACCAAAACCAACGCATTAAGCCGTTATGTTTTAGTTAGTTTTGTATTAAATCTGCAAAAGTTCAGCGGTACGCCATCAAGGGGTGGAAAACCAATGCAACGCCGGGGTGACGGCAGCTTTATCGTAAATTAAATTAATTAAAATAAACTGCTTTTTATTTTAAACACACCTCGTTATTATATAATTTGATTTAATTTTGAGTTATGGAAATTAATGTGCTGGCATTTGGAATTGCTAAAGATATTTTTGGTAGCTCGTCAATAGGTTTGCAATTAACAAATGACGCAACAGTATCAAATTTGAAATATCTGCTGGAACAGCAATATCCCAAACTTAAACAATTAAAGTCCTACATGATAGCTGTAAATGACGAATATGCACTGGATGGGGATACTGTACATGAGCGCGATGAAATTGCCATTATCCCTCCGGTTAGCGGCGGGTAATATTTGAGAAATTTATCTTAATTAACATTGACTACACAAATAGAGATATCAGTATCAACTTTAAACATACTCTCCTGTATTGATTGGGTTATGTCGCCTCAATCGGGTGGTATTGATGTGTTTATTGGCACCGTACGCGATTCCACCAAAGGTAAAAGTGTGATACGGCTGGAATTTGAGACCTATAAAAGCATGGCGATAAAGGAAATGGAAAAGATAGCAGAACAGGCATACAGTAAATGGCCTATTCAAAAAATTTTGATCCATCACCGTGTTGGGGTATTACAAATTGGTGAAGTACCTGTAATTATAGCGGTATCAGCGGCTCACCGGGCTGCTGCTTTTGATGCATGCCGGTATATTATTGATACGCTGAAAGAAACCGTACCGATTTGGAAAAAAGAGATTTTTGAGGATGGAGAAGTATGGGTAGCAGCACACCCCTGATTAATTATTGAATTAGTGCGTTATTACAAGGCCTGATTTATTCTGTTATAAATTAAACTTCGCTTTCAAACCAGGCCTTTAATCCACCCTGTAGAGAAAATAATTGAGCATCTGGTAACTTTTGTTTAATAACGTTAACCGCCTCCCCGCTCCTTTTTCCAGAAGAACAATAAAGCACTTTAATTTTTCCGTTATTTAGATATTCCAGGTTTTCTTCCAGTTCATCGGCTTCTATATGTACACCACCAATATCAACTACATCCCGTTCCTGATCTGTACGAACATCTACAAGTTCTATAGTATCATAAGCTAAACCTGTTTTAACATCATTTACAGACATTACCTGAGTTTCAACTGTTTCAACTATATGTGTAATATTTGTTTTGGTAACCTTACCTATTTTAATAATACGGCTTTGCAATGTCAAAGTATCCATAATCAATACTTTTCCTGCCAGCAATTCGCCTGTTTTGGTAATATATTTTATTATTTCAGTAGCCTGCATACATCCAATAATTCCTGCCAAGGTGGGTATAACGCCGCCATCGGCACAGTTAGGTATCTGGGTTGCGTCTACAGCCGGAAATAAGTCACGATAATTAGGTGTTTTAGTACCGTCGGCGTTTATTATATTCCATACTGCAAGCTGTCCTTCAAATTGATAAATTGCCCCGTATACTATTGGTTTACCTTTAATTACACAAGCGTCATTAAGCAGATAGCGGGTTTCAAAATTATCGGTGCCATCCACTATTATATCGTATTGACCAATGAGATCAATCACATTCATAGAAGTGATCTTTACATCGTGCGCCACTACTTTAATTCCCGGGTTTTGTTGCTGTAAACGATCAGCAGCTATCACTGATTTTTTTAAACCCACATCAGCAGGTGTATATAATATCTGCCGATGTAAATTACCGGTAGAAACCGTATCAAAATCAGCAATGCCCAGTGTTCCGATCCCTGCCGCCGCTAAATATTGTGCAGCCGGGCAACCAAGCCCCCCTGCTCCTGCAACCAGCACTTTAGCTTGTTGTAAAAGTTCTTGTGAGGCTTCACTGAAACCAGGCAGGGCAATCTGACAGCTATAACGCAAAAAGTCTGAGTTCATTAGGTTGCAGCAATTTTTTGATGTAGTACACGCTTAATTGTCTCCAGTTCTTCAGGAGTATTAACATTTGTTAAAGCATTTGAGTCTGGCGATTTTAGTAAGGTAATTTCACTATTTATTAAAACCTTGCGGGGGCATGAATAACCTTGTGCCAAAAAAGCCAATAATACAGGATAGCTTTTAGGTTCCCATATAGTTATTAATGGTTCAGGAAAGCCGTCAAACTCAGCTTTGTAAGCTGTAGCAATGGAAGATACATTACGGTTGGTAACTAAATATTGTAAGGTAGCCGCATCTAATAATGGCAGGTCACAGGCAACTACCAATAAGGCCTGATCAGGATTTTCGCGAAAAGCTGAAAGAATGGCGCCAAAAGGGCCTAACCCTGTAAACGTATCTTCAATTGTTTTATAGGTGCTATCAACCTCGTGCTGCTGCTCGGCCCTGCACGATATAAATACTTCATTACAATAAGACTTTAACAGGTCGGCTACATAATAACGCTGTTCTTTTCCGTGCCAGTTAACCAAGCCTTTATCATGGCCCATGCGTACGCTTTTACCACCGGCTAATACCAAACCATTCAATACAGGTTTTGCCTGCTGCATTTTAGATACGAAAAATGAAATAATTCTTTCGATATCACTGAGCCGATAAATTGGTAAAGTTTGCCAGTTTGGAAGAGCTTCTTTTATAAAATCAAATACGTCATCAACCCTTTCATCCAGTAAAATAAGCTCTACATTGGTAAGCTGTTCCAGCCGTTTTTGTAAAGACGCCTTTTTACTTTCATAAATGATAACAACCTGGGCTTTAGCCTGGTGATGATTACCATTAACCAGTACCAGGTCTGCGTCAGCAAACTGTTGCTTAAGCTTAACTGGTTTTAATAACGAACTATAGTTAAATTGCTGGTAATTAAGCTGGTCGGTATACTCTAAAACAGCGCCATTAGCTATACGGCCCGGCGGTAATATAACTTCGTCATTATGAGAAGTATCTGTATAGGCACATTTGTAAGTTAACGACAAGGTACTAATAACAGCATCAGCCAATAGCTTTATATTGGTGCATGGCGCACCCACAATTGCCCATTCATTGCGGCCAAAATTTCCTAACGCTGGTTTTGCAAGACCGGCATGTTTTTCATGCCTGCCGGCAGGTGGGTTATGTTCTTTTGAAATCACGTTTACCTCCTGTTTTTTCTATAAGCCTGGTTTCTTTTATCACTATATCATGACTTAACGCTTTACACATATCGTAAATTGTTAATGCCGCTAATGAGGCGCCTACCAATGCTTC
>JAQBOY010000116.1 GCA_028287805.1 Mucilaginibacter sp. | reverse complement strand
CAAATTTTTCAAGCTTCTCCGGATTGGAAGTTAGCTCGTCCAGGTCTTTACTTACTCTTTCAGTCTCGGTCTTATAAAAATCTCGCTCCTGCTTTAACTTGTTTACCTGCTGATGATATTCGTATTGCGAGAACAGATCGTTCTTGTCGAAAAATATCATCCACACCAAAAAGGCTATAGTAACCAAAAAAAACTTATTTTTAAGTAGGTCAATAAGGCGCTTCATGATGATTCAATTAATATGTTTAAAGCTATTTAAAAAGCCTGTATCCTGCAAATATCGTTATAAACTTATCAACAATCCTATTATAGAAGCATACCGCTTCTATAATAGGATTTAATGCTACCGCAATTAACCTTTTTTACCTGCCGGTTTTTGCTTCCTGCTTTCTGCATAGGCGGCTCCACCTAATGCTACTACCAGCAAAATTGATGCTGCTAATGAAATATCCTCACCCACGTAGTAGGATGCAGGGTGAAAAATAAATTCCACCTTATGATTTCCTACCGGAAGCTGTGCAGCGCGTAACAGATAATCAGCACGGAAGTAAGGTTGCTCCTGTCCGTCAACAAGCATTTTCCAGCCCTTATCATAATATATTTCAGAAAACACCGCAATTTGGGAGGTTGTTGAACCGGATTGATAGATCATGTGATCAGGGTTATAATGAACAAGCTTTATAGTTGCGTTTGTATCAATGGCTAATTGCTTTTCATTAATTAAACTGCGGTATTGCTTATCAACAATGGCTACGTTTTTAGGATCAAAAGTAGTTATGGCCTGCATCTCCTGGTCGGCATTATCGGCATACTTTACGCTTTTAACAAACCAGGCATGCCCGCATGCTGTTTTGTTTGCCTGCATACTTACTTCCTGTGTTTTTGGATCAGCAGTAATGATATATTTGGTATTCAGCATATCTAAAACATCATGATTAACGCTTTTAGTAAGCTGGCTTTCTATCAATTCATCATAACGTTTTAGCCGGGCTGCAGAATAGCCGCCAATAGATTTGTAAAAAAACGGACTAATGCCATCGCTACGAGGATCTCCTTTAGACAGGTCTATTACACGAAAATCAGGATCTGTATCGCGCTGGATAAACTGATCAATTTCACGTGGTTTTGGGGGGCCTATATTTTCGGCTTCGGTATAGCTATTATCATTTAAATAACGTTTATCAACCTGCCACATATCAAACAGGGTAATAACCAAAAATGCTACTGATAATACGGTAACATTTATTTTTTGTTTGATAAATGCCCACAGCAAGCCAAAAGCTATCACGATTAATAATAAAGACCTAAACGCATCAGAACGGGCCAATGATTCCCTATCCTGAACCAGCGCATTGGAAATGGAGTTAGCTGCGCCGCTATCCCCACGAAAAGCCTGGGTTAACTGATCAACAAGGAATTGATTGTTGCCTGGTTTAAATGAAAAGAATAAACCGGGCACAAAGGCGATAATTAAGGTTAAACCACCCACAATATAAAAAGCTAACAATAGCTTTTTCAACAGGGGAGCCTTATCTTTAGTATTGATAACTTCCCTTATAGCTAATAAAGCCAGAACCGGGATACATAATGATGCGATAACCAATATGGATTCAACCGCCCTGAATTTATTATATAATGGGAAATAGTCGAAGAACAGGTCAGATACGAAGGTTAAGTTTTTGCCAAATGACAGCAGTATAGATAAGATAACTGCCCCCAACAACCACCATTTAATGCGATCTTTCACAATGAGCAAACCCAAAACAAACAAAAAGCAAATTGCGGCCCCAAAATACCATGGCCCTTCGGTAAAGCTCTTTTCTCCCCAGTAATAAGGTAATTGCTGTGCAAATTGCTGTGCCTGGTTTGCGTCTACACCTTTATCAGTAAGCGCCTTAACCACATGCGAATCTTCCATCAACGGCGTACTGGTTCCTCCGCCATAAACATTGGGTATGAGGAAGGTAAATGACTCGCCCACGCCCTGGCTCCAGGCATAAGCGTAATCTTTAGGCAAACCATTGCTGGGTTCGGTAGTATGTTGTGTTAAGTTTGATTTTCCCCTTATGGTATCTTTACCATATTCATAAGTGCTCCATAAAATAGAGGCGTTTACCGCTATAGCCAGTAAGGCTGCACCTCCTAAATAAGCCAGTGATTTTAAGAAAGGCTTAGTAGTTTTTTTCTTAACCGCATTATACAATTCAATAAATACCAGTATTAGTATAGCCAATAACAGGTAATAAGTCATTTGAATATGGTTTGCCCTGATCTCCAAAGCCAGGAAAAGAGCGGTTAATGAGGCCCCGGTCAAATAATTACCGCGAAGGGTGAGCAGAATACCGGCTATAATAGGTGCAAAAAAAGCTATAGCATAGGCTTGGTTGGTATGCCCGGCTACTATATAAATAATGTTATAGGATGAAAAGGCAACTGCTATGGCGCCGGCTGCCGCCAGCCACGGATTCAATTTTAAAACACAAAATAAAAAATAAGCGCCGCCCATCAATATCAGCATGATAGCGACCGGATCAGGAAAAACAGCTTTTACATACCTGAATATCGCTGTTGTAATATTATAGGGATAGGATGCCCAAAGCTGAAAAGTGGGCATACCGCCCAAAACCTGGTTGGTCCATAATATGGTGGTATCCTTTGCGCGGTAATCCATAATCTCCTTTTGGGTAGATTGGGCGCGGGTAACATCATTTTGTCCAAATGTTTTTCCCTGGAACGAGGGCGTAAGATAAAAAAAGCATATCCCGAAAAAAATTGCAATAATGGCAAAATGAATGCCATTGCGCTTAAACCAGTTATTCATTATGTTTTTTTGAATGGATAATATTCTTCAAAAATAGAAATTTGCAGGAGAATAGGAATTAATATTAGTGATTAGAAGCCGGAGATTAGTTGATTAGTTAAATTATTACGCTTTGGAGCTAATTTAACTGAACTGCTGCTCTGATCAACGCTTAACAATTCTGCCCCTTTATCTTGAAAAGGAAAAACAAGACGACTAAAACAACCAGGCTGATGACGTAGGCAATAATAGTTACCTTATTATATTCGTCGCGGTATCTGCGGATATCAAAAAAATTATAAACACCTAATAACCCTATAATTACCCAAAAAAACCAGTTGATCTTATTACATGAAGCGAATAAAGAAGTGGCTACTAATACGGTTATAAAGTTGGCTAAAATAAGAAGAGTTGATTTAGGCGTTTTGTTATGCCTTCTTCTGCGTTTATATAACTCTTCGGGTATCATGAAATTTTACTTTTTTATCTCTTCATATTCCACAAATTCCCCTTCTGTATCAGGAACTGTATTTTTTTTACCCTGAGGGATATAATCAACTTTAATGCTACCCGCTGATTTATTAGGGCGCTGATAATTTTGCTGCTGTCCTTGCTGTGCTTTATTAATTACGCTTTGAAAAAGCATAGGTAACACAATACGCACCAGACTCCGTATGATGTATATAACAAAAATTGCTACAAACAGGAAATCTAAAAACTCCATTTAATTAAATTTAAGCTTACAAATATAATATTATAACGTCAAAAATGTTTGGTTATGATCTTATGTTGTTTTTTGACACATCATTGATGCCATTTGTTACAATATTGATTTTGCATATCTGCACGTTAAAATTTATCCTCCATTATTTTTTCCAGTGCAAACATTTCATCACGCAGTTTGGCTGCTAATAAAAAGTCCATATTCTTAGCGGCAGCAAGCATATCCTTTTTGGTATGATCAATTGATTTTTTCAAATCAGCTTTACTCATATATTGTACAATCGGGTCGGCAGCCATGGTTACCATATCGGTTTCCACATAAGCTTTTTGTACACCGCCTTTAAAGTCAACAACCGAAGTTTGTTCAATAATCTCCTCTCTTGACTTACCTACCGTTGTAGGTGTAATACCATGTTCCAGGTTATACTGAATTTGTCTTTCGCGCCGCCGGGTAGTTTCGTCCATGGTAATCTGCATGGAATCGGTAATTTTATCGGCATACATAATTACCCGGCCCCGGTCATTACGAGCGGCACGACCAATGGTTTGTATCAGCGAACGTTCTGAACGCAGAAAACCTTCCTTATCCGCATCTAATATAGCTACCAGGGATACTTCGGGCAAATCCAATCCTTCACGCAGCAGGTTAATACCTATTAACACAT
>JAQBOY010000107.1 GCA_028287805.1 Mucilaginibacter sp. | reverse complement strand
CCTTAAATTTTATGCTTCAGTACGCCTGGATGTACGCCGTATATCACAGATAAAGGATAGTGACGAAGTTTCAGGTAACCGTGTTAAAGTAAAAATTGTAAAAAACAAAGTAGCACCGCCTTTCCGTGTTGCCGAGTTTGATATTATGTTTGGCGAAGGCATATCCAAAGCCGGCGAAATTATTGATTTGGGTGTTGAGCACAACATCATTAAAAAAGCGGGCTCCTGGTTTAGTTATGGCGATACTCGTTTAGGACAGGGACGTGATGCTGTTAAACAACTAATTTTAGATAATCCTGAACTGATGGACGAACTGGAAGCCAAGATTAAGGAAGTTGTTACAGGTGAACATTTAGCAGAAGCATAAACAAGATTTTTTGATTCTATAGTTTTTTGAAAGCCTTTCCATTAATGGGGAGGCTTTTTTTATAAAAATTGGAAAATGCATCAATACTGCTTTTCACTTCCTCCATTGCCTGTGCCTTCAGGCAATGCTCATAGTTGTTTTGTTGAATAAATAGTTGTCTGGAGGACACAGACAACGGGTTAATCGAAAGCCATAGTTATCATTGAGAATGAAAGCAACAGAAATGGTGCATCAACAAAAAACCCCTATTTCTTAAGAAATCAGGACTATCGTAAATGGTCTTATTTCAGGATGAGCAGTATTAACGCTACTGCCCGCCTGTTTTCAAATACATATACACAATACCGCCAATAACTATAATAGCTAAAACAATAAGACCCGTAGTGCCTTTGCGTTTATCCTGGCGCATTACCCAAATTAAAAATGCAACCAGCGGCAGTACAAAAATTGCCCAGAAAATTAATGATGGAATACTCATACTCCCTAACCCCCTAAAGGAGAATTTTTTTAATTAGTTTTTAAAGTATGTCCTTATCCAAAAAAAGACATTGTTATTTACTCGCTTTTTTAATTTCCTCCTTCATTCCCCTTTAAGGCTTGGAGAGTTAAAAAATCATTCTCGCCAGCGGTGCTATATTTTGGTTCGCAAACTCGCCTTTTAAAAACTTATAATACCCTGCAATAGCTATCATTGCGGCGTTATCTGTACAATATTCCATTTTAGGAATAAAACAGTTCCATCCATTTTTATCCCCTAATTGCTGCAAGCCCTGGCGTAAACCTGTATTAGCAGATACCCCTCCTGCTAATGCAATATCCTTTATACCATAGGCCTGCGCGGCTTTATTTAGCTTATTTAACAAAATAGTCACTATCCGCTTTTCAACGGAGGCACAAATATCAGTTAAATTTTCGTTAATAAAGTTAGGGTTAAGCGCTACATTATCCCTTATAAAATAAAGGATAGCCGTTTTTAATCCGCTAAAGCTAAAATCAAACCCTGGTATCTGTGGTTCGGGAAAATGAAAGGCATCAGGGTTTCCTAAACGCGCGTATTTATCAATCAGCGGTCCGCCCGGATAAGGTAACCCTAAAATTTTGCTGGTTTTATCCATAGCTTCACCTGCAGCATCATCAAGCGTTTGTCCTACAATCTCCATATCAAAATAGTCCTTCACTAATACAATCTGGGTATGACCGCCCGATACTGTTAAACATAAAAATGGAAATGAAGGTTTCTTTTCGGCAATAAAGTGCGCCAATATATGGGCCTGCATGTGGTTAATATCAATAATAGGCAGCCCTTTTGCCAGTGCAAATGACTTGGCAAAGGAAACACCAACTAAAAGTGACCCTAAAAGACCCGGACCTCGCGTAAAAGCTACTGCATCAATATCATTTTTGCGTACTTTTGCGTTAAATAATGCTTGTTGTACTGCCGGAACAATATTTTGCTGATGAACCCTTGAGGCCAACTCAGGAACAACACCGCCATAAGCCTGATGAATGGTCTGATTAGCAATAACATTGCTTAATATCTTTCCATCAACACAAACAGAGGCGGAGGTGTCATCACATGAAGATTCGATTCCTAATATTACAGGCATTTTTATGAAGTCAAAATCAAAAGTCAAAAACTTTTGCTATGTATTATAATTATCAATATATACAAAAGTAAAATGCAAACATATTTTGAATTTTCACTTTTGTATTTTAATTAAACAACAAAGTTATTAAAAAAGCACTCAAAATAGCCTTAAGTATCATATTGCTCATCATGCTGATGCTGAGTATAGTGATATTACTTTTTCAGTATAAGCCTGTACAAACCTGGGCGGCACATAAAGCAACTAACTACTTATCTAAAGAGTTAAATACTACAGTTGCCATTAAAAGCCTCTATATTAAGCCGTTTTCTTCTGTAGTGCTGGAGGACTTTTATGTTTTGGACAAACAAAAGGATACCCTTATCAACGTTCCCAAATTAACAATTGACCTAAACGGTTTTTCGCTTTTTTCCAGTATTCCCAAACGGGTTATTGATTTTAAGCTGATTAAGATGGACAATGGCTCCTTTTATCTTAAAAACCAAAAAGGCAATAACACTAATCTTCAATTTATTCTTGACTATTTTAAATCAACAGATACTACCAAAACAACGAGTAAACCGTGGAATATAAATTTTGATAAAACAGTAATTAATAATTTTCATTTCCGCTATAAAAATCAATTAAGAAATGAATTTATTAAAGGCGTAAACTTTGATGATTTAGACGTTAGAAATTTTAGTGTGACTGTAAGAAATCTGGATTTAAAAAACCATTTGTTTAAAGCCAGTCTTAAAAATTTAACGCTCCGGGAAAAAAGTGGTTTTTATGTTAAAAATTTCTCAGCAAACGCTACAGTAGATACCAACCAGATACTGGTTCAAAACATGTTTATTCAAACGCCTAATTCAAAGCTGAGAGATTATTTCAGTATGCGCTTCAAATCATTTAAAGATTTTAATGATTTTGAAAACAAGGTGCATATGGATGCCGCGTTAAAAACATCACACCTATCATCAAAGGATATAGCTTATTTTACCAGTTCGCTTAAAAAAGTAAATTTTGAACTGGGCATTGACGGCAAAGTTAAAGGGCTGGTAAATAACTTAAGTGCAAAAGACCTGCTGATTACCGGCGGACAAGCAACGTATATTAAAGGAGATTTTAGTTTGAAGGGCCTGCCAGATTGGAACAATACCTTCCTGGAGTTAAAGTTTGAACAGATAGCCACCAACAAAAAAGATATTGATTACCTGTATAGTCATTTCTCCGGTACACCTAATGCTAAAGCCCCTGATATTATTTCAAAATTTGGGAACATTAATTTTACGGGAAGGTTTACCGGTGTACAAAATGACTTTGTGGCATATGGTACTTTTAAAACCAGCCTGGGTAGATTTGACCCCGATATAAACTTAAAAATAAATAAGGCTGGCATACCAAGCTATAGCGGAAAAATGGATGCCTATAATTTTGATTTAGGCAAATTAATTAATGTAGGCACCATTGGGCGCACTACCTTTAATGCCAGTATTAACGGCAGCGGCGATGCGCTTAAAAACCTAAACGAAAAAATAAACGCGCGCATCAAATATTTCGAGTTTAAAAATTACAAGTACAATAATTTGGTGGTAAATGGCACTTTTGCCAAAGAAATTGCGGCTGCTAAAATAGCTATTAACGATAAAAATATTAAGCTGGATTTAAACGGGAGTATGGATCTGAACCCTACTTTGCCTGTGTATGACTTTACAGCAACGCTTAATGACGCGCATTTACATACTTTAAATTTATTAAATGATACCATTACCGTAAGTACAAGATTAAGAAGCAAATTTTCAGGTAATAATCTTAAAAATTTTGAAGGTGATGTTTTGCTTTCGCCTATCAGGATAATTGATCCAAGGAATAACTATTTAGTTGATTCGATATACTTTTCAGCAAGCGGAAAGGGCGATTCCAGATCAATTTCATTAATATCAGACTTTGCTGATGGCAGCATTAAAGGCAGTTATGACCTGGCTACTCTCCCTTTGTATTTTCAAACTATTGTTAAAAAATATATCCCTTCATTAAAAACAGGAAATTCTTCTCCTAATCCGCAAAACTTTGAGTTTAATTTAAGGCTCAAAAACTTAGACCCGATTACCGCAATTTTCATCCCCGCACTTAAAATACCTGACCGGGGAACTTTTAACGGAAATTTTAATTCAAATACTAAAACCGCTACCATTAATGGCTTTATAAAAACCATCAAATACGGAACAACTATTTTTCATGATCTCATTCTGGATGAAAGCACTACGGATGATTACATGGGTTTAAATATATCCCTGAGCCGGATTGACCTGACGGATAAATTGTTTATTAAAAACATTGATATTACCAACTTCGTAAAAAGGGATAGTTTAAATTTCAACGTGAAGTTAGCAGATAAGGACGCTACCAACCAGCTTGACCTTTATGGCCTGGTTAAGTTTGGAAAGGATACTACCGCCAGCCTTAGCTTATTACCATCAGATGTTATATTAGAAAAGCAGAACTGGCGAATACAGCAAAATGTGTTGATACGCTTTCTGGATGGGAAAACCCAGGTATCTGGTTTTGAATTATCTAACGGGCAGCAAAAGGTGAAGATAGATGGCTTTATATCTGCTAATCCTGAAGATAAATTAAAACTGGTGTTTGATAAATTTAACATGCACACGATAGACCAGTTGACCAAATCATCGGGGGTTTTATTAAACGGTACGCTTAATGGGGATATTTTGCTAACCGCGATAACCAAGAGCCCGGGAATTGATGCACATTTGGGCATTGATTCATTACGATTAAACAAAACTCTGGTAGGCAATGTAAAAATTGTATCGAGTTTGGATAATGAACGCAAAGAGGCCAATGTAAAAGTAAATATACTTAACCGTGGCTTAGAGACACTAAATATTGGAGGAGTATACGCACTTGGTAAAGATCAGGCAGATAAGCTGGATTTTGATGTGAAAATGAATCAAACAGAAGCCATTATTTTTGAACCTTTTATAAAGGACCTTGTCTCAGATATAAAAGGCACCGTTTCAACTAATTTAAAATTAACAGGAACAGCTTCTAATCCACAATTAAACGGAGATATTACCTTAAACAATACGGGCTTAACCGTTAATTACTTAAAAACGGCTTATGTTATAAATGATAAGCTAAGTGTAAGCAACAGTGTGATCAACATTGATAAAATGACATTGACAGATATACATGGCGGCGAAGGCACAGTTAAGGGTAAAGTTGACCTGAATAATTTAGCTAACCCGGATATTGAAGCCGTACTTACGGCTAAAAACCTAATGGCGTTAAATACTACGTTTAAGGATAATCACTTATATTTCGGCACCGCCTATAGTACCGGCACGTTTAGTTTTAGTGGCCCTGTTGATAATATGAAAATTGATATTAAAGCCAGAACAAGCGCTGGTACCGTGTTTAATATCCCGCTAAATACTTCATCAACAGTAAGTGATTATGATTTTATAAAATTTGTGAGCCATAGTGATACTTCAAAAGTAGTTGAAAAGCCCCGGGCATTTAATGGGGTTACCTTAAACTTCGATTTAACAATTGATGAAAAGACCACTGTAAAGATAACAACAGATTATGGGGTACTGGAAGGAACAGGGCAGGCAAAAAATTTAAGCTTAAAAATAAACAGCCTTGGTGATTTTGAGATGTATGGCGACTTTTTGATTACTTCAGGTAAATTTGAATTTACTGCCAAAAATTTTATCAGTAAAAACTTTACGGTTAACCAGGGCGGTACAATAAGGTGGACCGGCAACCCTTCGAATGCGGAAATTAATCTGAATGCTATTTATGAAGTACGTACTGATATAAAGAATTTATATACTGCAGCAGGCTTAGCTTCTATTCGTGGTGATGAGCAGGTGTTGGTACAGGCCGAGTTGCTGATTACCAAATCGCTGATACATCCAACTATTGATTTTGACTTTAATTTTCCTATCGATCCGTCTATTAAGGATGACCTGGGAACTTACCTTGCCGATATCAATAACCGCAACCAGCAGGCATTAAGTATAATAGTTAGAAGAGATTTTAACCCCGGATCAAATGGTAATTTAACCAACCAGGTTTTAGGAACAGCAAGTAGCGCGGTTAGTGAGTTTGCCTTTAATAAACTAAACAGCTTAATTTCACAATCAAATATTAAAAACTTTGACTTAAATATACGCTCGTTTAATGATGCCAGCGCTACTTTCAGGCTACTACATCAACGATTGGTACTTAATGGTAACGTGTATTCAAATTCAGGTAATAGCAACCTTTTTAATACCGGAACAAGCTTGTTAAACTCCAGTATTAACAACCTAACCACTGATTTTGAGGGGCAATACCTTATCCGTACGGATGGCAGCTTATCTGCACATTACTCTTACCGGGTTTTAAATAGCACTACTTTAAATACTATTTCCCAGTTAAGCGCCCAGTATGTAAATGGGGTAGGGCTGGTCTACCAAAGAGACTTTGATACGTTTGGTGAATTTTTGAGAAACTTTTTCAGAAGAACCCGACGCAACAGTACACCGCCAGCTAATCCAAATCAACCAAACACTACTACACCAGTTTTGCCGGATAGCACAACAGAAAATGAGGATCAGTGATCTTTAAGGATGGCATGATCCATTTTATCGCGTTTGGTTTTTAAATAAACCTCATTGTGTGGATTGGGTGCAATTTCAATAGGTACATTCTCTACCACTTCTAAACCATACCCAATTAAACCGGCCCTCTTTTTAGGATTATTGGTCATTAACCGCATTTTTGATATTCCTAAACTACGTAAAATCTGTGCACCAACGCCATAGTCGCGCTGATCCATTTTAAAGCCTAATTTGATATTGGCATCAACTGTATCAAAACCATTCTCCTGTAAATTGTAGGCCTTTAATTTATTTACCAAACCAATGCCCCGGCCTTCCTGGTTCATATAAACTACAACGCCCTTCCCTTCTTTATTAATCATTTCCATAGCCGCATGTAACTGAGGCCCACAATCACACCGGCATGATCCAAAAATATCACCGGTAACACATGAGCTATGTACCCTAACCAATACAGGCTCGCCGGGTTCCCAGGTTCCTTTTACCAATGCCAGGTGATTTTCGCCGGTATTAACCTGTGTATAAGCTATCATTTCAAAATCACCCCATTGGGTAGGCAGCTTTACAGATACTTCCTTTTTTATCAGGGTTTCGGCGTCGAGTCTGTAAGCTATCAGGTCTTTGATAGAAATTATTTTCATATCAAACTCTTTAGCCATTGCTAAAAGGTCTGGCAGCCGGGCCATATCTCCATCTTCTTTCATAATCTCGCATATTACGCCTGCGGGTTCAAAACCTGCCAAAACAGCCATGTCAATAGTAGCCTCCGTATGGCCAGCCCTGCGCAATACGCCTCCGTTTTGAGCAATAAGGGGGAAAATATGGCCGGGTCTTCCTAAATCCTGCGGGGTAGTTGCCGGATCAATTAAAGCTAATATAGTTTTTGAACGATCCATTGCCGAAATACCTGTTGTGCAGCCATTACCCAGTAAATCAACCGAAACAGTAAAATTAGTTTCGTGAGAAGTGGTATTATGACTAACCATAGGTTCCAACTCCAGTTCTTCGGCACGTAGCCTGGTTATTGGCGCACAAACCAATCCACGACCGTAACGCACCATAAAATTTATAACTTCAGGCGTAGCATTGCGCGCCGCGGTTAATAAATCACCTTCATTTTCACGGTCTTCATCATCAACAACTATAATGGTTTTACCGGCTTTTATATCTTCAATTGCTTCAGGTATCGTATTTAACATTTTATCATTGGATTAATTTAGCCGGAGTAAAACAGGCTTAAATCTATTTATAGATGTAAAAATAAACTATAATTAAATGATTATAGTCGGCAATATGTAAAAACACAATTGAAAAGTAGTTAATAATGATCCTATTGCGCTTTCAGGCTTCGCCAATTAATTGCTAATTAGCTAATCTTCTGTCGTCGCTCGGCTCTGCCGGGTGACCCGTATATTAAGGCCTCCGGCCGAAGTGATACATTGAATACAGCAAGATGCCTTTATGTATTTCTCACCCGGCCAGAGCCAGCCGAGTGAAGCTTCGCCAACTAATTTTCTAATTGGTTATCCTTAATCACTTTCTTAAATTTAAACAGGCGGATAAAGAACCGTTTGTAAACCTCGATATCAAATATCACAGAATCTGTTGCGGCTTTATAGGAAAGAAAAAGACCAATGGGTGTTAAAAC
>JAQBOY010000033.1 GCA_028287805.1 Mucilaginibacter sp. | reverse complement strand
GTGACTAAAAATGCAATTAATTGTACCGGCTCTTTAAAAATAACCTGCAATGTGCCGGTTACTGAAAATTGCACTACCTGTACATCTGAAGCAATTTTTGATATAATATCGCCTTTCCGTTCATTATTAAAAAACCCTAAATGCATATCCATTACATTATTAAACACTGTTTTTCTAAAGTTTAATAGGGTATGAACACGTAAGTTTTCCATAGTACGCTGTGAAAGATAGCGAAACAGGTTGCCTAAAAAAACTGAAACTATAATAACACCACATACAAATTTTAGGGCCCCCCAAGCTCCATAATTACTAATGTAATATTGTAAATAATAATTAAACAAGTCTTTAAGATGAAAAATTGAAGGCGCTGCACCTGTTTGTACAACAGTTGAAGCCGTATGCGCATCTGTCGAAAACAAAGTATTTAGCAATGGCCCTAACAATGCCAGCACAAGCGTACTGAATAACACATAAAGCAGGGTAAAAACGATATAGGGAATAGCAAACTTTTCAATTGGTTTGGCAAAGGAAAGCAGCCGGAAGTATGTCTTCATTAAAAAAATTATATAAACGGCAAATCTAACGGTAATTAATCAATTATATTATTGCTATTTTATGGCAATAATAAAGTTTACAATTAAGAAATAAAAGATTGTACCGTATCCCAAACTGTTTCTAAACTAACAACTGATATACATGGATAAGGTTCATCTTCCTTTGTTATAAATTTACAGTTCCAGTTGCAATAATAACACTCTAATTTTTCATAAACACATGCAGGTTTGTTTATTATGTATTCCGGATAAGGAGCAAAACGCTCAAAATGCCCCCCTCCTAAAATACATACAGCATTGGTTTTGGTAGCAGCAGCTATATGAATAGCGCTTGTTTCGTTTGCAATAACTAATGAAGCTTCTCCAATCAGTTCAATTAACTGCGGAAGCGAGGTTTTGCCAATCTTGTTAACTACGCTTCCCCGGGGAAGATTTTCTTCCAGGTAACTACCTATACCTATTTCGGATGGACCACCGGCTAAATAAACCGGCTGTGAGGTTTGTTGTTGTATTAATTTGATAAGTGCCAAAAAATTATCCATTTTCCAGCTTCGCTTAACTACGCCTGCACCCGGAAATATGATAATGCCGTTTTTTATCGTGCTATAAACAGGAATAGTGGGGCCATTAATTTCAATTGATTTTTTTAATATGGTTTCAAAAAAGAATTTTGATCTGTCAAATTCAAAAGATAAGCTTTCGGGATGATATAACCTTTCTGTATAAAATTTATCGGTTTTAACTTTGTATTTTGCCAATATTCTTTGATTATCTCCATCAAACCCAATAATTTGTTTGGCGGCAGTAAGGCCAGCCAATCCATCTGCAATCAATGTACGGGCATGGGTGGGGTGCAAAACAACCAGGTAGTTTTTCCTGAATAAGTGCCACCCCAACTTTAAAGTTTTTAAAGGTGAATAGTACAGATCGTCAGGATTAATGAGAAAAACCTTATTAATATAGTTTATGTCATAATTTAAAACAATTTCTTTCCATAATTTATTCCCCATTAAATGGATCTCATAACCTTTATACTTTTCTGAGTGATTAACAATTGATATAAAATTTCTGAAAAGAATATAATCGCCAATAGCATCTGTTTTAATAATTAATAAGCGTTTTTCTGGTTTACGGAATTTTGCGAAAAGCCTGAACAGCCGAGGCAGTTTAAGCAGGACTAAACGGGTTAACCTGAATAAATTTCTATTCTTAGCCATCTGCTATTTATTAAGTAACATCCGTTTAAACATTTTAAATATGCCTAAAGTCTTCTTTAAATAACGATAGTAGGCCATCGGCTTTAAATACTTCTTAAACAATTGGCCTCGTTCTTTTTCAAATAAAGGATCTTCTGTATAGGTTGAGAATCCTCCTTGTGGGAAATTGGCAATCAAATAGTCACAATAAACAAATTTAAATTCAGGATCATCCCATAATTTAAGATTCAACACATAATCAGCACATTTAATATATTCAGTTTGATAAACATATTTGCTAAAAACATTTCTATGATAAAAAATAGCCTGGTGACAAATGTTTGTTTTTGTAAGCATGTAATTATTTTTTATTTTACCAGTGATGATCGTATCATGAAAAATCACCTTCCCATAATAAATAGTATTTTCCTCTTTTAATACTGGTAATATCTGTTTAAACCCTTCTAAAAGCTCATCGTCAGCCCCCATAAAAAGCAGCCATTCGCCTTTGGCTAATTTTACCGCTTTATTCATAGCGTCATAAATGCCTTTGTCAGGTTCACTTTGCCAGGTATCTATAATATCTTCATTTTTTTTAATTAGCTCAACGGTGTTATCTTCACTTAATCCGTCTAATACAACAAACTCAACCTCATTAGTTTTAAAATTTCTTACACTGTCAAATAATCCATGGATCACCTTTTCGGCATTCCTAACAACTGTAATTACAGTTACTTTAAAATTTGGGTGAGTTCCGGGATTAATCATTCTGAATTATACCTGTTGATTTTTATTGTTGTTTTTTAAAACATATCTCTTTTTATGCAGAAAGAATTTGTAGTACTGCCGTACAAAAAATTTAACCGGCTGAAAATTGTACAGCCATGCAGTAAACCAGTTGCCCGACAAATAAAAACGTGTTATTGTAGTTGCCATAAAACGCCCCCGGAGAGCATGATTGTATTTTTTAATAAATTCTTTCCGGCTTCTATAAAAACTTTCGTCAGCATTTCCATTGCTTTTATGTATAATATTAAAATTAATTACATAGCTGTTAAAGCCCAAAATGTCCGCAATTAAACAAAGGTCTGTTCCGTACATATGAAAGCCCGAAAGATTGTTTGATAAAGTCAGATTTGTGCTGTTTTTTACCAGTATAAAATTTTCGTCGATGGTTTTAGTTAATAAAGGCAGGCGTTTTTCCTTAATATAATTACCCGATGCCTGTGTTAAATTAGTGGCGATCCATTTAAAATTTACGCCCCCGGCATTTGCCAAAATAGCCCAGTTTCTATCTAATTCCTCAATATTTTTAATTTCGTTTAATAGATGGTGCCTGTCATGATCGTGTACAATAATATCCTGGTGGCAAATAATTATGTATTTGCCTTTCGCTTGTTGTAAAAATTGATTAAGCCCTTTATAGGCATCAAATGCACACTGGTCTGTATTATCAATATACAAATATTCACAGGTTTCTTTATCAAATCCCTTATCCAGAAAGGAGTTAAGCATTTCCTGGTATTCCTCTTTTCGTGTAACCATTGTGCATATCGAAAATTCATATACATAACTACTATTATGTATGGCACGGGCTATGTTTAAGGCAGTATCCATTAACTAATTATTTAAACCTTTCTCTATAAATAAAACAAGTGGCATTACAAATCATAACCTGGTTAAGTAAAGGAGAGCAGTCTGGAATAAGTTCTTGTTCAATAATTGGCAACTCCAAAGTTAGCGATTAATGCCTCTTTATTAAAAAAATTACAGCTTAATGCGAATCAGCTTTTTATTTTTTACGGATGCTTTGATTTTGTCAACTACATTAAAAATAGTTAGCTTACTGTTATTTTTAACTAACAGATCATTTACCCTTTTTTTGTATTGGCTGATAAGACTGCTGTTTTTAAATAACTCCCGATAACTTTTCCATATCCAAAATTGCCCTGCTATTAGCTTAGGTAGCATATCAATTATAGTTATTTGAATATACCAGCCAAGCAGCGCTATGCCATTTAAATGCAATGCGTGTAAATAAAACCGGTTTCGGTAATAAATACTTTTTACCCATTTAGCTGTTTTATAATTTTTTGTACTTGCAGATACCTGGTGCCTGCAAATAGCCTTGTGCTCATAATAACATTTCCAGTTGAGTTTCCATGCCCTTATACTCAACTCCATATCTTCACAATAAAATGGCGAAAACAATTCATAAAAGCCGCCTATCTGCTTTAGCTTAGCCGCATCTATTAAAGCGTTAGCACCTGATAAATAAAAAGTATATAACCAATCGTTTTCTTTATCAGTATAATAAAAAAAGGCTGTTTTTAATTTAAACCCGTTAAATTTTGGCAGTCGTGCGGCATCCTGTATACGGTCGCCATCCATATCAATAATACGGCCCATTACTCCAAAGGTATCAGGCAAGGTAAAATACTTCCACTGGCTGCTAAAATAATCTGGTGTGAGCTTTACATCTGAATTTAAAAGCAGGATTAATTCACATTCCGAAGCTGCTATCCCCTGATTACACGAATAAGAAAAGCCCCTATTATGGTTATTAACCAGTAGCTTTATTTGAGGGTACCCGGTTCTGATAAACTCAACAGAATCATCTTTTGATGCATCATCAACAATAATTATTTCATACGCAACGCCTGCATTTTCAATAGCTGCATAGGTATAGGGCAAATAATCTTTTAAAAGATGCTTACCATTATAATTAGGTATTACAATTGAAATGCTTTTTTTAATATTCACCGGCACTCTATTTTACTATTTTATAATTCCTGTACTCGCTAACCCGCCATCCGGTTAAATCTTCTATTTTTTGTAACACCTTTCTGCGAAAGGTCATTTTTTTATTTAATTCCTTTAAATCAATGTTTAAATTCCAATTGGTAGAGGCTATTCGTTTTTGCATCACTTCCGGGTGCGTATCAGTAAAATGAATTAACCGGTCTGGATTTTTATAAGTATAATCAAATTCAAAAGTTTCCGGTAAATTTTCAGCCATCCAGGCATCATTATGATAAAACTTATTAAAATTACGCAACTTGTTTGCCAAGCCCGACGGAGGTTTAACCCAACCATAATGATAAATGTAGGCATCAATTAATTTAACCTGCAATTTTCTTCCGTCCCATCTAAAACCTTGTGCATCCCGATAAGAATGAACAGCTTTATTATTCCTGACTATTCTTATTTCCCGCCGGTACCACCTGCGCGAATGTCCGTAATAATCATATGATCCATAAAAATGCAGATATTTGAAAAGTAACCCCTCAACGTTTGTATCATTTAAATTATCCTCCATTTCTTTTTTAATAAGCGGAAGGTATTTTTCATGTACACATTCGTCTCCCTGAATATAAAAAGCCCAATCGGTATCCGGGGATATGGCCTTAAACGCTTTGTCTGTTTCAGCCGCAAACACTGTTCCGCCTTCACGCAAATTTTCATCCCAAATACTATCAATTATTTTGATCTTCGGCGAATTTATATCCCTTATTAACTTTCCAGTCTCATCCTCAGAGTTACCTAAAATCACTATAAACTCGTCACAAACAGGCAATATAGAAGTTATAGCCTCAACAATAGGATAATCATTTTTTACTGCGTTCCTGATAAAAGTAAAACCGGCTACCTTCATTAATTTAGTATAATTGTTCTAAATATTATTTAGCGATGCGTCTAAAAAATCATGGCTAAATAATATTGCTTTGCAACAAATATAGTTTGTAGAGGTGCAATATTTTGCAACTCTGCTTTTTTAAACCTATATATTTGTTAACTATGTCTATGCATTCAGGCGATATTAAACCAACTTGTAATGATTTCCGGTCAATTGCGCGTGCATTAACTATAGTTGAAAACGACCTGCAAGGAGCAAGTCAACTTTTAAAAAGCCTGCAATTTGATAAAAATACACCTATTGTTGGCATAACCGGTCCACCTGGAGCAGGTAAGAGCACTTTAGTTAATGCATTAATAGAGGCATTGGTAAAAAAAGGCAATAAAATAGCTGTTTTAGCTATTGACCCTACTTCACCATTTAATTTTGGCTCTTTACTGGGCGACAGGATCAGGATGACAACTCACTTTAATCACCCTGACGTTTTTATACGGTCATTAGCTACACGCGGCTCATTAGGTGGGCTATCTGCAAAAACCATAGAAATGGCTGATGTATTGCGCGGCGCGGGTTTTGACTATGTATTAATTGAAACTGTTGGCGTTGGACAATCAGAAGTTGAAATTGCCGGACTTGCTGATATTACTTTTGTAGTACTGGTTCCCGAATCGGGGGATGAAATACAAAATATAAAATCGGGATTAATGGAAATTGCTGATGCCTTTATTATTAATAAAGCAGACCGGGCAGATGCTGATTTGTTTACTCATAATTTAAAAAAAATCATCCAACAAAAAGGAGATGATCATATACCTGTTTTTAAAACAATAGCCTCAAAGGCAGAAGGCATTAATGAAGTTGTTGATTTTATTGTTTCAGGGGCTAACCCGAAAAATAACAGGAAAGAAGTATTATTAGCCGAAAAAGCATACAGGATCATCCAGCAAAAGCGAATGGCCGATGTAGATAAAAAAAAGCTTCAGCAAACTATTGCCAAAGCCTTTTTAAATCCAGAATTTAACCTTTATGTCTTTTTAGATAAATTTTGATTAAAACCATAGAGACGCAACACTTTGCATCTAAGGCAAACACCATCAGAGACGCAAAGTGTGCGTCTCTACAGAATATTACCCATTCATAATTTCTTCAATTTCCTCTGCCTCAACTGGTATATTAGCCATAAGGTCAATATTACCACCATCGGTTATTAAGATGTTATTCTCCAACCTTATGCCCAAACCTTCTTGGGGTATATAAATTCCAGGCTCACAAGTTAACAGGTTACCTGCTTCAAATGGTTTGTATCGGCTGGCGAAGTCATGCACATCCAACCCCAGATGATGTGAGGTGCCATGCATAAAATATTTCTTATAGGCAGGCATTTTAGGATCCTGCTTTTCAACATCATGTTTATCCAGCAATCCTAACCCTATTAATTCGCTGGTCATTATTTTTCCAACTTCATCATGATAATCATTCCATACAGCACCCGCAACAATTAACCTGGTAGCTGCACGCATTACCCTTAAAACCGCATCATAAACTTCCCGCTGGCGTTTAGTAAAACGACCGTTTACTGGTATAGAACGGCTCATATCGGCGTTGTAGTTGGCATATTCCGCGCCGAAATCAAATAGTATCACATCGCCGTCTTTGCAAACCTGGTTATTATCTACATAATGCAATACTATTGCACTTTTTCCTGATGCAATTATCGGACTATAGGCATGACCCGTAGCTCGTTGTTTTATAAATTCATGTATTATCTCAGCTTCTATCTCATATTCTGCCACACCCGGTTTGGTAAATTTCAGTACGCGTATAAATGCATCCCTGGTTATTGAACAAGCCTTTTTGGTTAATTCAATTTCAATGGTTGATTTTACTGCACGCAAATCCCGCATAACAGGCGCTGATCTTTCGTAATGATGCAAAGGATATTTAAGCCGAAGCGCTTCCAGCATCCTTATATCCCGATAAGGCACAGAATAGGCATACCGGTCATTTTCATTCGTATTGATATATATATTTTCAGCGTAATTAATTATGCTGTGCAAAATATTGTCAAAATCGCTTAACCAATATACGTTTTCTATCCCTGATGCTTGTTTTGCCTCTTCCTTGGTATATTTATGCCCTTCCCAAACAGCTATATGATCGTTAGTTTGTCTTAAAAAAAGTACTTCTTTGTATAGTAGATTAGGACAATCAGGGAATAAAATCAATATGCTTTGCTCCTGATCTATTCCTGTCAGGTAAAAAAAGTCAGGGTTTTGCTTAAACAAAAAACTTTGGTCGCCACTTCTTGGAAATTCATCATTGGAATAAAAGATAGCAATTGAAGAGGGTTTTACACTCGAAACGAAATTTTTTCTATTTAATATAAATAAATTTTTTTCAATGCTGAAATATTTCATAATTTGTCAAATAATTAGTATACAGGAATGAGTAAAATTTGTTTATTCGCAATACAATTGTATTTTTGGAACAGTATTTGGTAATCGTTTCAAACATAATTACTATTTTTGGAAAAAAATCACAATTAAAAAATTGTTTAATCTTAAAACTATGAACTATTCTACATTAAAAAAAACAGTAGCTTTATCTTGTGTTTCTTTGATGGCAGTTGGTGCAGTTAATGCTCAATCAACATCGGATACCACAAAATCAGCGACAACCACTACTGCCAAGGTATTTGGTGGCAGGGGGCAGTACAATACCTGGAGTATTGGCCTGAACGTAGGCGTAACATCGCCTTTACTTGCAACGGGCGGGTCAAGTGACTTTCGCGGTTACACACCTTCATTAGGTTACGGCATTTCCATTAAGGAGCAATTAGCACATTCATTCGGAATACAACTTGATGTGAATGGCGGAACAGTTAAAGGTACTTCACTTGGTACTCCAATTGTTGATCCAACAAACGGTCTTGTTGCAAGCAGCTTTAAAACTAAATACTGGCAAGGAACCATCAGTGGCGTTGTAAACGTAGCTACTGTTGATTATCTGCGCCGTAAAAATGCTATTAACTTCTATTTAAGTGCCGGTGCCGGTTTAGCATCATATAACCCAACCGTTACTTCACCTAACGGAACTACTACTTCATACACTAACGCTGATGGATCTGCTCATTACGTAAAAGAATTTGTTGTTCCAGTTGGTGCAGGTGTTAAATTCAGAGTTACTGACGCGGTAGCTATTAACTTAGGTTATACTGAAAACTTTATCGATGGTGATAATTTTGATGGTGTACATAAATCATATCCTACTAAAGACCGTTATTCTTACGGTTATGCAGGCGTAGAATTTACATTAGGTTCAAAATCAAAACCGAACTTAGAGTGGGTTAACCCAGTTGCAATGATGTATGATGAATTATATGATGAAGCATTACGTCAGGAAGTTGCAGCATTAAAAGGCCGTGTAGGTAATGTTGAAAACGCAGTTAGAGATTTGAAGAAAGATTCTGACGGTGACGGTGTTTCTGATCAATTTGACAAATGCCCTAACACTCCTGCAGGTACTGTAGTTGATGGTTCTGGTTGCGCTATCGTGTTCCCTCCTCCAATTGACACATCTTTATTCATGAGAAAACCTGTTGCTGGTGCTGCTGGTGCATATTCAAATATTCAATTTGAATTTGATAGCTCAGTATTAAGAACTTCATCTTATCCTGTATTAGATGCAACTTCTGCTGACCTAAGAACATCAGGTGGTACTATTACATTAGCAGGTTATGCTTCATCTGAAGGTACTGCTGCTCACAACTTGCGTTTATCAAAAGACCGTGCTAACTCAGTAAAAACTTACTTAGTTAACTCTGGTGTTGAAGCTAGACACTTAAAAGTGAAAGCTTATGGTGAAACTCACCCAATTGCTGATAACTCAACAGAAGAAGGACGTGTATTAAACCGTCGTGTTGAATTCAAAAAATAATTGAGTTAACAATAAAAAAAAGAAGGCTCACCGTTGTTCGGTGAGCCTTCTTTTTTTTATTAAATTTGCTGTATGTATTTCTTTCGAAAAAAAGATCCAAACCGGCCGGTTAACTTTAACCTTAGGGTAATGCACGCTATTAATGCTATAGCGATAATTATGTTTTTGTTAGGCATTATTTGGAAATTGATTGATTTGTTTATATTAAAAAAATAAGTGCAGCGCATTAGTCCCTTTTAAAAAACAATTATATACGAATAAATGAAAACAGTAATAAATACAAGCAATGCCCCTGCACCTATCGGCCCGTATAACCAGGCTATAACAGCCGGTAATTTTATATTTGTTTCAGGCCAAATACCTTCTGATCCTGCTACAGGCGAACTTATTATTGACGATATTAAAGCAGCAACAAAGTTAGTAATGGAAAATATTAGCGCCATTTTGACAGCTGCAGGAGCAGATTTTAATAACGTAGTTAAAACCAGCATTTTTTTAACAGATATGCAAAGTTTTGGCCAGGTAAACGAAACCTATGGCACTTACTTTAAAGATCAATTCCCGGCACGCGAAACTGTACAGGTGGCTGCCTTGCCTAAAGGTGTTAATGTTGAAATTTCTGTTATTGCAGTTAAATCCTGATAAATAAAATTGAACGGCCAGGCATTTCAAACTCCGGTTGAATATTTAAAAGGTGTAGGCGCTACCCGTGCCGACGTTTTAAAAAAGGAGCTTGGCCTATTCAATTTTGAAGACCTGTTAAATTATTTCCCCTATAAACATATAGACCGTACCCGGTTTTATAAGATAAAGGATATTAATCCCGAATTGCCGCATGTACAAATAATAGCGAGATTAATTAATAAAGAGATACTTGGCGAAAAGCATACTAAACGTTTAATTGCGCATGTACAGGATGATACCGGCACCTTGGAGCTGGCCTGGTTCCAGGGAATACGGTGGATAGAAAAAAACCTTATTCCCGGTAAAGCTTATATCCTGTTTGGCAAGCCAGGCTTTTTTAATGGGAAAGCCCAAATGTCACATCCGGAAATAGAATTATACTCGCCGGAAATACTTCAACGCAAGGGCAATCTTACACTTCAGCCCGCCTATAACTCTACAGAAAAGTTAAAGCAGTTTTCATTAGATAGTAAAGGCATACAAAAACTTACAGCAGTACTGCTGGAGCAGTACGCAAAAGATATTCATGAAAATTTACCGCTGTATCTGATTAATCAATTTAAACTGATGGGGCGGGCGGCAGCTTACCGTAATATCCATTTCCCCGAAGATGCTAATAAGCTTAATGAAGCGAGATGCCGCCTAAAATTTGAAGAATTATTTTTTTTACAGCTTAAATTACTTAAAACCAAACTCCTGCGAATTGAAAAATTTAAAGGAAATATTTTTGGCACTGTAGGAAACTATTTTAATGAGTTTTATCATCATAAATTACCCTTTGAACTAACTACCCCCCAAAAAAGGGTTTTAAAGGAAATAAGGCTGGATACGCAGCGCGGTGTACAAATGAACCGCTTACTACAGGGCGATGTAGGCAGTGGCAAAACTGTGGTTGCTTTAATGAGCATGCTGATTGCTATTGACAATGGCTTTCAAACCTGCATCATGGCCCCTACAGAAATTCTGGCCAACCAGCATTATCAAACTATAAAAAATTTGGTAGGCGATGATTTTATTGAGTTTGCTTTATTAACCGGTTCTACTACTAAAAAAGAAAGAAAAGTAATTCATGAGAAGCTGGAAAATGGCCAGCTTAAAATACTAATTGGCACACATGCCTTAATTGAGGATAAAGTACAATATAAAAATCTGGGGTTTGTAGTTATTGATGAGCAACACCGTTTTGGCGTTGAACAGCGGTCAAAGCTATGGCAAAAAAACAATATACCGCCCCATGTTTTAGTAATGACTGCTACTCCTATCCCTCGTACCCTGGCCATGACTTTATATGGCGACCTTGATATTTCTATAATTGATGAACTTCCGGCAGGGCGAAAGCCTATAAAAACCCTGCATTTTTATGAACCAAGCCGATTGCGGGTATTTGGCTTCATGAAGGAAGAAATTGCCAAAGGACGACAAATTTACATTGTATATCCACTGATAAAAGAAAGTGAAAAACTCGACCTTAAAAATCTGATGGATGGTTTTGAAGTAATATCGAAGGAGTTTCCTTTACCAGATTACAAGATTAGTGTGGTATATGGGAAAATTCCAGCAGCCGATAAAGAATTTGAAATGCAACGTTTTGTAAAGGGAGAAACACAAATAATGGTTGCTACTACTGTAATTGAAGTGGGCGTTAATGTTCCTAATGCATCAGTAATGATCATTGAAAATGCCGAGCGTTTTGGTCTGTCGCAATTACACCAGTTAAGAGGCCGTGTAGGGAGGGGAGCCGAACAATCTTATTGTATACTCATGTCTGGCAATAAATTGAGTAATGATGGCCGTATAAGGTTAAATACGATGGTTAAAACCAACAATGGTTTTGAAATAGCCGAAATTGACATGCAATTACGAGGCCCCGGCAACATTGAAGGCACCCAGCAAAGCGGGTTATTGGATTTAAAAGTAGCTGATCTTACCACAGATCAGGACCTGTTAGCGCAGGCACGCAAATGCGTTGAAAATATTTTTGATAAAGACCCGCAATTAATTTTGCCCGAAAATCAAATCCTCAATAATACCCTACAATTAAAAAATGCCGGTTTAACCTGGGATAAGATTTCCTAACTACTTCTTTAATTACAATTAATGTGTATATCTTCATTTTTGAATAGTAAATTTGCAACATAATTTAACAAACAGTGCCAGGAGAAGGAGACAGTCAACCTATAAAAAAAGACCCTTTCGTAGCTTTACGATATAAAGATTTCCGGGCTTACCTGGGCATGCGTTTTTTCTTCACGTTCGCCTATCAAATGCAGGCAGTTATTTTAGGCTTTTATATATACCAGTTAACAAAAAGTGCATTTGCCATAGGGATAATTGGCCTTTGTGAGGCTATACCTGCCGTTGGAATAGCTTTGTATGGTGGTTATATAGCTGATAAATCTGAAAAAAGGAAAATGCTGCTACTTATATTCTTCTCGGTGTTTCTTTCTTCCGTAGTCATGTTTACCGTTACGTTAAAAAGCATGAGCGGTTATATACATGCAGCCTGGATAGTACCCATCATCTATTTTATGGTTTTTTGCAATGGTGTGGCCCGGGCATTTTATGGCCCCGCATCGTTCACCATAATGGCACATAGTGTTCCTAAAGAAATATACCCAAATTCAAGCAGCTGGAATAGCTCAAGCTGGCAGGTAGCATCTATATTCGGCCCGCTTGTAGGTGGTTTAGTATATGGCTTTTATGGTATTACCGCAACATTTAGTGTTATCATCGCATTTTTAATAGTTGCATTGATCTGTGTATCACTCTTAAAAAGACATCCCCCTTTATACATCCCAAAAGAAAGCGTGTGGAAAAGCCTTTCAGAAGGCATACACTTTGTATTTAATAATAAAATGATGATAGGCGCTATGAGCCTTGACCTGTTTTCGGTATTTTTTGGGGGCGCAGTGGCCTTGCTACCTGTATTTGCTAATGAAATTTTAAAGGTTGGTGCCGAAGGATTAGGTATAATGCGTGCAACCTCATCATTGGGTGCTGTGTTGGTAATGCTGGCTATGGCCCGTTTTTCGCCAATGGGCAAACCGTGGCGTAACCTGCTAATAGCTGTTACCGGTTTTGGTTTATCCATCATCTGCTTTGCTTTATCGCGCAATTTCTACCTGTCGCTTTTATTTTTATTTACCGAAGGCGGTTTTGATAGCATAAGTGTGTTGATCCGGGGAACTATAATGCAATTATTAACGCCCGATCATATGCGTGGTCGTGTATCAGCAGTTAATTCAATGTTTATCGGATCATCAAATGAAATAGGGGAGTTTGAATCCGGAACAGCTGCTAAGCTATTAGGTACTGTTCCTGCTGTGTTATTTGGCGGCAGCATGACCCTGCTTATTGTAAGCATCACTTACCTTAAAACTAAAAAGCTGCTACCCTTATCATTAAATGAAATACAGAAACCTAAAGAGGCTGCCGTTTTAAAAAATTAAGCTACCGGAGAGTTACGGTTTGTTTGCGCTTTTCCAGAATAAATACACCAGCGACCCTATAATAGGTACTACCGCAATTATAATTATCCATAAAATCCTATTATCCAAATTCAGGTTTGGATTACGAATGATATTCAGCAAGGTAAAAACCACCAGCAATACCCATACTATCAGGAAGATAAATCCCAATATTCCGCTAATTGCTGATGTTACAATATACATGCCTGCTGTTAAATTAATCTACCTCAACTGTATCTTTTTCCCCAATTTGTTGCCTCCACATAGCATAATATAAGCCTTTTTGTAAAATCAGCTCATTATGCTTTCCTGATTCAATGATACTTCCCTTTTCTAATACATATATCCGGTCGGCATGCATTATGGTTGATAAGCGATGGGCAATTAATATGGTTATATGATCCCTAAACACGGATACATCCCGGATAGTTTCTGTTATCTCTTCTTCTGTTAGGGAATCTAAAGATGAGGTAGCTTCATCAAAAACCAATAAATCGGGCCTGCGTAATAATGCACGGGCTATGGATAGCCGTTGCTTCTCTCCTCCTGATACTTTTACACCACCCTCGCCAATTACCGTATCCAGCCCATTATTAGC
>JAQBOY010000285.1 GCA_028287805.1 Mucilaginibacter sp. | reverse complement strand
TGCCAACTATTAGTTCGGGTTTATCAAAGGATGATTTCAGAACAGCGGTACTGCACGAGCGGCGTATGGAACTGGCATTTGAAGGCCAGCGCTGGTTTGACCTGGTCCGTATAAACAACGGTCAGTACGGACTTGATTTCCTGCATTCCATTGGCAAAACCAATGCTGCATCCAAAAATCTATTGTTGCCTATTCCTCAACAGGAAAGAGATGCTAATCCGAACCTCACCCAAAACCCCGGTTATTAAACGAAATTATTAAAAATGATAATAATGGAAAATATTAGCACTTTAACAGCATTTGGCCATCGCCAGCGCAAAAGTCCCCGGTTCTTTTATAAGAGCCTGTTGGGATTATTATTACTGTCTTTTGCATTCCAATCCTGTAAGAAACAGCTGGAATCGCCGCAGGGAAACGTGGCGGTCAAGCCAACTTTAAGCGCTTCAGCAAGCACCATTGTATTGGTACGAGAGGATACAGCAAAAACGGCGGCCACCTTTAGCTGGACAGCAGCCAAAGTGGACGGGCTTACTGGCAAACTAACCTACATTATTGAGATAGATAAAAAAGGAAACAATTTTGCCCGTCCCATTGATATTAAGGTAGGCGGCGATACACTCAAACGGGCTTATACTGTAGGGGTGTTGAACAACCTTTTAGCCTCGCTGCCTGTAAATACACCCACTAATCTTGAACTACGTTTAGTGACTGCCACCTCTGATGGCTCGGTCATGCCGTTCTATTCAAACGTAATTAGTTTAAATGTGACCACCTTCCCGCCGGTACCTTACAGCCAATTATGGCTCATTGGAGATGCAACGCCCGGAGGCTGGGGTTTAAGTACATTGACGCCAATGACCGAGAGCGCTTCCGATCCGTTTATATTCACCTATACCGGGCCATTGGTTACAGGTGAATTTAAGATAGCGACAACAAATGATTATAACGCGCCATTTTACAGGCCAACAACTAATCATCCTGCTTTATCAGCTACCGCGGTGACGTTAAGTGCAGGCGATCCGGATAACAAATGGCAAATGACTTCAGCGACTACAGGGTATTATAAAGTCACTTTAAACCTGCATAATAATACCATCAGCATTGTAAGTCAGCCAAGCCCTAATCCACCATATAACCAGTTATGGCTAATAGGCGATGCAACTTCTGGCGGCTGGAGTTTAGACAATGCAACACCGCTGGTACAAAACGCTGCGGATCACTTTGTTTTCACTTTTACAGGCGCCTTTACTGCCGGCGAGTTTAAGATCGCGACAACAAAAGATTTTAATGCCCCTTTCTATCGGCCGATTACTAATGATCCTGATCTGTCAGCTACCACGGTACAGTTAAATGCGGGTAATCCTGATAATAAATGGAAAATTCCTGCTGCCGGAACCTATAAGGTTACCCTGAACCTGCATAATAATACAATAAGTATTGTTAACCAGGCCATCGTTACTCCCCCATATAGCCAGTTATGGATAATAGGGGACGCGACCCCTGGTGGCTGGAGTTTGGATAATGCTACACCTTTGGTAAAGAATGCAACTAATGCGTTTATATTTACTTATACCGGACCACTTGTTGCAGGTGAATTTAAAATCGGAACAGCTAAGGATTTTGGCGCGCCATTTTATAGGCCAACCACCAATCATCCTGATCTTTCAGTGACCACTGCACAAGTAACCGCAGGCGATCCGGATAACAAATGGCTGATTGGTGCAGCAGTAGCGGGTAATTATAAAATAACACTAAATACCCTCGACAATACGATTACGATTGTAAAGCAATAATTATTATACTTACCGGGACGGCAGTTATTTTGCCGTTCCGGTTATAATTCTGATAGAAAATGATACGATTATGTGCAACGGCATTAATGTTTGTCACCGTGACCGGCGGATGTGCCAAAGAGAAGATAAAAGATAATACCGTCATAATGAATACCGGCGGTACCACTACCAATGGCATTACCGTAAATGTAAGTACAGATAAAGCAGCTTACAAACCAGGCGATGCAGTAACTTTTACTATTGACCAAACACTGCCGTCAACAGCAAAAGTGAGATATAAACAAGCCGGAGCAATATTGCAGGATGTTTCTATTTCAGGCAAAACCTGGACCTGGACCGCGCCTTCAGCAGATTTTACCGGCTACATGATTGAACTTTATAGTACAGAAAGCGGGAAGGAGGTAATTTATGGCACTATAGCGGTTGATGTTTCTTCTGACCCTGCACGTTTTCCGCGTAATGGTTTCCTCTCGGCTTATGGTCAATTAAATAGTACGCAGATCAATACGGTGATGGCTTCGCTTAATCGTTATCATATAAATTATGTGCAGTTCCAGGATTGGGAATACGAACACCATTTGCCGCTTTCGGGTACTGTTGCAAGTCCTGATGCAATGTGGAAGGATATTGCTAATCGCGATAATTACTTTTCTACCGTGAAAGGTTATGTTACGGCAGCACATAGCTATAATATGAAAACCTTAAGCTATAACCTGGTTTATGGCGCTTTAGGCGATGCGGCAACTGCGGGGGTGCTTGGTCAATGGTATATTTATGATGATGCCGGTCATACCACCAAAGAGGTGCTTCAATTACCTATGCCTCCCTTTAAAAGTAATATCTATTTTACCGATCCCTCAAATACCGGCTGGCAGCAGTACATCGCTGCTAAAACCAATGATGTTTATACTGTTTTTGGATTTGATGGCTACCAGATAGACCAGGTAGGCAACCGGAACAAGATTTTATATAACTACTCAGGTGGTACGGTTGATCTGCCATCAACATTTGCATCCTTTATTAACGCCATGAAGACCAGTGCTCCGCAAAAAAGATTAGTGATGAACGCGGTTACACAATATGGGCAACCGCAGATCGCCGGTGCACCCGTGGACTTTCTTTATTCAGAAGTTTGGTCTCCAAATGAAGCATTTAGTGATCTGGGCAATATTATTAAAAGTAATGATGCGCTGGGTGGCGGTTCTAAAAAAAGTGTATTGGCCGCTTATATGAATTATAATTTGGCTGAGCAGCCCGGTTATTTTAACACGCCCGGAGTAGTGCTGGCTGATGCGGTAATATTTGCCTTCGGCGGTGCGCACCTTGAACTGGGTGAACACATGTTGGGGAAAGAGTATTTCCCGAACGCTAACCTGGTAATGCCAGATGATCTGAAAAAGGCTATGGTAAATTATTATGACTTTCTGACAGGCTATGAAAATCTGCTGCGCGATGGAGGAATATTTAATAATCCCGTTATTACTTCAACCAGTGTGAAATTAAACAATTGGCCGCCGCAAATTGGCCAGGTATCGGTAATAGGTAAAGATTTGGGTTCACGGCAAGTCATACATCTTGTTAATTTCACAAACGCAAACAGCCTGCAATGGCGTGATGCTAACGGAACACAAGTTAAGCCGTCGACAGTTACCAATGCGGGTTTTACTTTTACAGCTGCTAAGACGGTTAAAAGGATATGGGTAGCCTCGCCTGATACTAATAGCGGAGCCTCTGCAGAAGTTATCTACACCCAATCCGGCAACCAGGTAATGTTTACTGTTCCTTCGTTACAGTATTGGGACATGGTTGTTGTTGAATACCAATAGGCTTGTATTATAATTAATCCCTTTAGATCGGAAACAAACTTTTCGATTTAAAGGATTTGCCCCTTAATTTATCTTCAAAATCTTAATAATGAGATATTCCTGCTTTTTTATCCCTGCCTTGTTATTGCTATACTGTAACAGTATGGCCCAAAGCAATAAACCCATATACAGCTCAAAAGCATACACTGTTTTCCCGGACCGTGTAGTGCAGGGAAAATATACGGCAAAGGCAAATTCAGCTACCGAATTAACTTCGGATTATCGCAGCCCTGCCAATATGTTCAAAAGTCCGGTTATCGACTTTAAATTCAGTATTAATGGTAAAGACAATGAATTGCCATCAGGTAACGACCATCATTATACTTGTGTAAGCCAGTTTAATGAAACGCCGGTGCTGAAATTTGGAGAGCCTTACGCTGATAAAAAAGCAGTTCCGCCTGATACCTACCTTAAGCCTTCCACCCAATTCAAATTACGATTGGATATGTGCGCAGTGCTTAAAGCATTTAAGGACCAAGGCTATTACACCTGCTTTAATGGCGATAAAATTTACAAAAACGATTTTAAAGGAGTATTTGTAGCCGGTAATACTGCCCCCATGATATGGGATTTTAATAACCTGGTTAATCACCCCGAACTGGAACTGAAGGACCCAGATGGCGATGGGATTTATGAAACTACACTGATACTAAACAAACCGGAGGACGAAAACAAAACCGCCTCATCATGGAAATTGAGCCACGATGTAAGCGCTTTTCCACAATATCATTCAGCCTATAAAATAACGGACGCTCTGTATAACCTGGCATTGGAAGAAATGCAGAAAGCTGTAGAGCCTGACAGTACTTTCCGTACAGGCAAGGAGTGGAGCGGCGTATGGACCAGGGACATTAGTTACAGTATAATTTTATCAATGGCGGTGCTACAGCCCAAAGTAGCGGTTTACAGTTTGATGCGAAAAGTAAAAGATAGCCGCATTATACAGGATACCGGCACCGGTGGCGCCTACCCTGTTTCGTCAGACAGGATGATATGGGCAGTTGCTGCATGGGAGGTGTATAAAGTGACCGGTGATAAAGATTGGCTCATAAAAGCTTACCAGATCATCAAAAAGTCCGCTGAGGATGATGTATCCAACGTGTATGATAAGCAAACAGGACTGGTTAAGGGCGAATCATCTTTCCTGGACTGGCGCGAAGAAACTTATCCAAAATGGATGCAACCGGCAGATATTTACGAATCGGAATGCCTGGGCACCAATGCAGTGCATTACCAGGTGAATAAAGTACTGGCAGCCATGTCTGCAACGCTGAATGACCAGGCAGCTGCTAAAATATATACACAAAGAGCCATTACGATCAGGAAAGGCATACAGGAAAACTTATGGCTACCCGCCAAAGGTTATTACGGGCAATACCTGTATGGACGCAATTTTAAAATGCTTTCGCCCCGGTCTGAAGCATTGGGCGAAGCCCTCGCCGTATTGTTTGATGTGGCAGATCCTGAAAGGGAGCAAAGCGTGATCAGTAAAACGCCTGTAAACGTTTTCGGCATTCCCTGTATCTATCCGCAAATACCTGGTATACTGCCTTATCACAACAATGCGGTATGGCCATTTGTGGAGACCTACTGGGCAATGGCATCGGCAAAGGCAGGTAATGAGGCATCTTTACTAAGGGCAATCAGTGCTGTTTATCGCCCCGCCGCTTTATTCCTGACCAATAAAGAAAACTTCGTAGCTAC
>JAQBOY010000473.1 GCA_028287805.1 Mucilaginibacter sp. | reverse complement strand
TCAATAAATTTATACTGCTGTTTATCAAAATCAATATGGCAGTAGTAATGTTGTAAGCCATTAGTTACGGCTAACAAGGATATTTTGTGTACAATATTATAGCGTGCTATCTGATCAAAAACCTTTTGATTAATAGTTATAGATGGAGCTTTACATTCGACCATCAAAATTTTTTCTCCGGAAGGATTAAATACAACAATGTCTGATCTTTTGGGCATACCGTTTAATTTATGGCCGCCTTCTAATTTTATTAAGGTTTTAGGATAGTGCTTTTGCCGGATAAGGTATTGCACAAAATGCTGGCGTACCCATTCTTCAGGTGTTATAATAATATTTTTTTTTCTGATCTCATCAAATAAGGTCAGCTGTCCGTTTTCATCCGTTATTTTAAAAGGATAAGGTGGCAGGTGAAGTGGTAATAATAGATCCATTGATGAAAGTAAAAATTCAAAAGTAGGCAATTTTTGACTTTTGAATTTTTACTTTTGAAATAAAATGACCGCTCCCGAAATTATAAAGGATCTTAAGAACCGTAAATATAAACCCATATACCTGCTGCATGGCGAAGAACCCTACTTTATTGATCAGGTGAGCAATTATGTAGAAGATCATTTACTCTCAGATGCAGAAAAAGGGTTTAACCAAACTGTATTATATGGCAAGGATACCGATGTGATGACGGTGCTCAATGCATCCAAACGTTACCCTATGATGGCTGATTACCAGGTAGTACTGGTAAAAGAGGCGCAAGAAATGAAGTGGGGCAGTGAAAGCGACGATAAAAAAAGCATTAACCCCTTATTAAGCTATCTCGAAAACCCATTGTCCAGCACCATACTGGTTTTTTGCTATAAGTATGGCAAATTTGATAAACGAAAAAAAACCTATAAGGCCATTGAAAAATCCGGGTTAGTATTTGAGTCGTCGCCTTTATATGATAGCAAAATACCGGCTTGGGTAGAAGGTTATTTAACCGAAAAAGCATACAAGATTAGCCAGCAGGCTGCATTAATGCTGGCAGAATACCTGGGTAATGATCTTTCGAAAATTGCCAATGAACTGGATAAACTAATGCTTAATGTGGCAAAAGGGGAGGAGATAACGTTAAAGCATATTCAGGATAATATTGGCATTAGCAAGGAATATAATGTTTTTGAGTTACAAAGTGCGCTGGGAAAAAAAGATGTTTTTAAAGTTAACCAGATCATTAATTACTTTGAGGCCAACCCCAAAGCCAACCCTATAGTATTGGTATTGGGAAATTTGAATAACTTTTTTACTAAAGTATTGGCTTATCACTATGTAAAGGACAAATCACAACAGAACCTGGCACGAGAGTTAGGGGTAAGCCCCTACTTTGTAAAAGATTATGAGCAGGCAGCCCGCAGCTATAACTATGGCAAAACCATACAGATCATTAGCTACCTGCGGGAGTACGATGTAAAAAGCAAGGGGGTAGAATCAAATACGGACCATGGCGGTCTGATGAAGGAATTGATGTTTAAGATATTGCATTGATAGCATATAACAGGCTCTTATAATTTAGCTTGCTTTTTCTTTTCCTGGTATTTTTTTTCTAAAATCACCTGGATATCTTCTTTGTAAATCGAAAGTTCTATTTCAATACCAAGCTCTGCACATATTTTAATCAATCCCATTGTAAAATGGAAGTTTTGAGTAAGCTGCTCTTCATTAATGGTTGAATCTGAACCAAAATTTATTGTAGCATATTCAATTTCTGGTGTACTAGCTATATGTCTTAAATTGTCTTTATATTTTATTAAGAAATCGAGAGTATCACTTATCTGATCCTTTATATTATCAAACTCAGCTTCACTGGTCGTAATTGACGCAACTGAATATTTAAGATTCCTGGTAGCAGACATACCAATTGGGCTGCCTTTATATGATTTTTTAAACCCTAACATTTGTGTTTTATTCACAAAGGTGTCAATATCTAAATCCTCACCTATAATTGATAAATGGCAACTCATATATTATATCTATTAAAATCTAATAGTGTCCATTAACGTCTAAAACGTTACATCTCTATTTTTTTATTTATTATGCTTTTTAATAGCTTTACTCCATAACTATATGACAAATATGCAACATTGGTTGGTTAAAAGTGAACCTATAAAATACAGTTGGGAAAAATTTCACTGCCCATGTTGGTGTTGTCACCAACATGTACCGCTAATATTAATGGAACCAAGTAATACACTAACTCATCTTATCTTTCACCAAAAATTTTAATTCTCATTTTCATTAACTTTGGACAAAAACCTTATTTATGCAGCATTGGTTAGTAAAATCTGAACCTATAAAATACAGTTGGGAAAAATTCAATAAAGAAGGCCGCACCTTTTGGGATGGCGTACGCAATTACCAGGCGCGTAACAATCTTAAAGAGATGAAAACAGGCGACCTGGTGCTTTACTACCACAGTAACGAAGGTAAGGCAGTTGTAGGTATAGCCAAAGTAGCGAAAGAGTTTTACCAGGACCCAACAACCGATGATAAAAACTGGGTGGTGGTTGATTTGGAGCCGGTTGAAACCCTGAAAAAGCCGGTTACATTAGAGGAAATAAAAGCGGATGAGCGATTAAAGGATGTTGGCTTAGTAAGGCAGGGCCGGTTATCGGTAATGGGATTAAAGCGCGAAGAGTTCGATCGTATAATTGAATTGGCTAATAGCTGATGCTGACTGGTATCCGGTCGCCAGCCATTAAACGATTAGCAAAGCATTGGCTTGCTTTGCTAATCATTTTTGTTTCGTTTAATTCATTTGGGCAATTGCCGTTTCAAAAGTTTGGCAACCTATTTACCACGCCGCAAAATTATGTGATAACCTATACCAAAGTACCCCCGTTAATAAATGGGGATATCAATGATGCTGTTTGGCAGCAGGCCAAATGGACCAATGATTTTGTGGATATTGAGGGTGATGTGAAACCAAATCCTAAATGGCAAACAAATGTAAAAATGCTTTGGGATGATAGTTGCCTGTATATTGCCGCACAAATTCACGATCCAAACGTATGGGCAACCTTAAAACAGCATGATGAGGTTATATTTCAAGATAATGACTTCGAAGTTTTTATCAATCCCAACAACACTACCCATCAATATTTTGAACTGGAGTTTAATGCCTTAAACACTG
>JAQBOY010000472.1 GCA_028287805.1 Mucilaginibacter sp. | reverse complement strand
CACTTTTATCGGCAACCAGAGCAGGCCTCACTATCCATTTTTGATTGTCAAATAAATAACGTGATACATTGATGGTTAACAGTATCAAACCTATACAGGCCGCTACCAGGGCGGGTACTAAATTACGGTCCTGCTGTTTAGTAACATAAGCCATTTGTACAGGCGTACCCCTAAGCATGGAAGCCGACAGTAAAAATCCGGCAGCAAGAAAGTTAGCTACCAATGATGAACCGCCATAACTTTCAAACGGAAGGGCTACACCCGATAAAGGCAATGCTCCTGTTGAACCACCAGCTATCAGCAAAAACTGTACAAACGAACATATACCAATGCCAGCGCATAAATAAAAAAGGAAGGGCGCGCCGGTTTGTCTCCCTATAATGATAGAACGATGCAGATACAATAGAAACAACAAAAAAATGCTTACAATACCGGCCCATCCAAAATTTTCACCTATGGATGGTAATATCATATCCGTATGTGCTTCGGGTATAGTTTTGGCAAAGCTTTCGCCAACCCCCTGCCCGCTTACCCCTCCGCTTGACATGGCCCAAAGTCCGTTAGCTACCTGGTCGCCGCCGTAAACTTCATTATTCCAGGGATCCTGCCATATTGCTTTACGATCAATTAAACGGTGAACAGGGCCAGGGAACAGCTTATCAAGCTTAGGTACTTTATCGAGCGTTAAAAAACCTGCAATGATCACCAGCACCATAATAGCTGATTCGCTTAGTTTTCTCCTTTTAAAAAACCATACCCCTGTAAGCATCGCTATACTTAATACTGCCGATAACCATACGTTTTTAAATATCCAGGTTATCATAACGTAAAAAACTACGGCTATAACCATAAACATAAAATCGCCCCGTGAAAAAGAAAACAGGATAATGAAGGTAAAGCAGATCACCATGGCCGGGCCCAAATCACCCAGCAATAGAAAAAGCATTAGTGCCGCTATAATGGCAATAAGTGCAAATGAAAAAAACGACCAGCGTTTTTGCCAGCTCGCGTATTCACTGATAAACCTTTCATTAGCTGCAAAAAAACCAGCGAGGAAAAGGATAACCAGGTATTTCACGATCTCGCTCGGCTGAAAGATAAAAAGATTGACCTTTACGCCGCTTCCTTCGGGGCCTGTGCCAAAACGTATAGTTAAAATCAATAAAATTAAGGCAGCCACAATCCATGGCCATCCATTTGCCGCTTTAGCATTGTTTTTAAATACGAACATCCGGTAGAAACCAGAATCGGTAGTAAAACGGCGAAGATTAACAAATAACAGGCAAATCATTCCAGCAAAGCCTATCCCCAGGTACACCAGGGAATCTTTTGCCAAAAAGCGGTCACGCAACGGGTCCTGCAAGCTTAACAGCGTTAAAAACGATATTCCTGTAAGCAGCATTATAATAGGTAAAATAAGCTGATCGGCCTGTGGGAAACGAAAATTCAATATCAGGTGAATAATAAAAAATCCCACAATAAACCCTGCTACTATAATCCAATATGAGAAGTTAAATTCGGCAGGCGTACGGATGATGAGTGATTTTTCTTTTTTCAGGATGTTAAAGTCCCGGGAGGATAAAAGCCTTAAAGTGTGCGGTGTTTGGTAGAAGTTAAAGGATATGTCTTTATCTAAACTTTCCACACCCTGTGTTTTACCAAACTGGTAGCCCGGTTGTAAAGGCAATACTTCAAATGCCTTACCTTCCGGCAAGCTCTTAAACAGGTATTCGCCATTGGCATTTGTACGCGCAAAGGCAATCAATGATTGCAGGTGCAGTTGTTTTGCAGCGTCTGATACAAATATTTTCTCTAATGAGTTTGTCTTTTCTTTCCTGGTTTTTGTAAGGCTGGCCTCTTCATCACTAAAGGTGCTGTCTTGCGGTAAAATAAGTTGCAGCCTTACCAATACTCCGGGTACCGGAATATTTTTATTCAGCACTGTCCCGCTTATAGCAGGGCCGCCCATTCCAATATCATTGGTTTCGGATATAACAGGTGGTCTTTTTCGCTCCTGTTTAAAACGCAGGGAATCCTCCCCGGTATAACCTAATAGCGAGCGGGAAACGGTTACCCGTTGTTTAAATGATTGACCGCCAGTGGCAAAGGCTTCATCGGCATCAATATTATATTGCCGTTTATTTATTTCGCCGATATTATCAAACTTTTTACCTGTATTTACCTTGTTACCAATCACCCTCTCAATCAAGTCAATATCTTTTTTATCCTCAAAATAGTATCCTTTTTCTAATAGCGATCTTACGTTTTTACCCGGATTTTTGGCATTCAGATTTACCATTGTTCCATCCTGCAGGCGCTTATCAACATCATCAAAGTTTCTTTGTATTACGATGAAGAGCCTTGTAAAAAGCAATAACAGCATAGCTGTTATTAATAGTAAGAACATCCGTTCTTTTTTCCGTGAAAAAGGTAAAGGCTTATCGGGCTCCATACTTATTTATTTTAGGCAGAGAGTCTGTTTTAAATACCGCAGCAGCAAGGTTGCCGCTTATATATTTATTATTGCTGAAAATAAATCCATTTTGAACCGGCAGTTTGCATTCACTAAAACGCACGTTTTTCAATTCGAGCGCATTATTATAACAGGATATGGCTACATTAAAGTTTTGAAATACCAGGCTATCTAACAAGATGTGTTTATTCTTTGCAGATAATATAAAGGCAGCTCCATGGTAAGCTGAATCACTTTGTAATACTACTTTACCTTTTGCTTTTATATACAGGCTATCCTGGTTAATTACTATTCCCTGGCTTATAATTACCGGCGAAGTAAATGCAGTATCAGTAAGCACCAATGTTTTACCTTTTATATTATTTACAGCATTCTGCAATTTAATTTCCTGAGGGTTACGCAATTTTTTAACCGGTACAACTACCGCCTGTGGAACAGGCTGATTTTTATAATTTAAATACTGCCAAATACAGGCGGCTGCAAGGCATAGCGTTAATATTAAAAGAGAAACAACAAGCCCCTTATTTGTTTTGGGCGATGAAATTGGATGTATATTTTCATCAGGCAAAATTTCTTGTTTTTGCCGGCCTTCCTGATCGGGTGCGTTTTGAACCTTAGCGGTTTCAGCAGGCATTGTTGCCTGATGTTGTTGTGGCGCTTTGTCGTTTTGTACCAAAACAACAGTAATATTATCACTGCCCCCATTATCATTAGCAGCATCAACCAGTTTAGCGCATTTTGATTTTAATGAACCGGCGCCCATCAGAATATCAGTAATGGTTGCTTTGTTAACCATGTCGGTTAAACCGTCGCTGCATAATAATAACATATCGCCAGGTAAAAAAGGCGATTGGCCGGTTTCAATATAGTCGCTGTTTACACCGGTCATGCTTTTAAAGCCTAAAGCCTTATCAATCTCGTTGCGTTTAGGATGGCTCATGGCCTCCTTCTCCGTAAGTCGGCCTGAATCTTCCAGAAAACCAACAAAGGATTGATCATGTGAAATTTTAACTAATGAGCCATCACGAAGAAGATATAAACGGGTATCACCCACGTGGCCATAATAAAACTGGTTTTGATCAATATCAACAATGGCCAGTGTAGCTACACAAGCCATGCTGTTGTATTCTTTAATATCCTGCTTTTCCTGAACTATTTTTTCATTAGCCACATGAAATGAATCGATAATTAAAGGAATAATTTCACCCGAAAACTTAGCAATACGTTGCAGAATAGTTTCTTGGGCTAAAGCAGCTGCAATCTCCCCGCCCGCATAACCGCCAACTCCATCAATAACACATGCAATTATATAGCGGCCGGTTGTACCTTTTTGAGCAATAAAGGTATCTTCGTTATTCTGCCTTTGTTTACCGGTATCAGTTATACCAAAAAAATTATCAGCCATTAGGTTTACGTGGAGTTTTAATTTCGATGAAGTGAGTAACAAGCAGCAAAACACATATGGCTAATACTCCTATTGATAATATTTGCGACATACCTGTTAGGATTTAAAGATATTAACGCCAACAATTCCGTTGAGCAATATTTTTGAATTTACCGGAAGCTCAACCCACGATGGTGAGTTGACATCACTTTTTTCAACTTCTATTTCATTCAAAACAGTTCTTTCGCCAAATGATGCCAGGTAAAATTTACCGTCTGACTTATTGAACCTGACCTGCAGATGAGGTGTATTGACCCACTCTGTTGGGATACGGAAAATATTTGATTCTTCACGTGTTTCCTCATCTCCTGAGATCACTATTTCATCATCCTTCATCACGTATTCTACCTTTTTTCCTATAAATTGTTTTTCGGGAAGAATAGTTTCAAAGCGTGCAAAACTGTTTTTTCCGGAGCTAACGATTTCATTTTCTGCTGATTCCAGGTCTTCCATATAAGGAATTTCATAATATCCCTCACTATAATAGTTAAAGCCTTTTAATATATCCTGGCTAACATCAAATGTTTGTGCTATACCCGTTTGCCTCGGTATAAATGTTACTCTTAAGTTTTCTTCTTTCTGGTTGTTTCCCGGTAGTAATTTACCAATAAAACCAATATCACCACGTTCGTAATCCGGGTGAGACACCAATCTGAAAACCCACTTGGAACTGGACGGGATTACTGTTTTACCGGCAGCGCGATATTGCTTTAATGTTTCATAAAATTTTTTGATGCTCTCATTAATGATCAGCCCGAATATTCCCTGCTTATTATCCATAAATGAAGTATAATCTTCAGAATTAAAGCTGATAATATATTCATGGTAAAAAACCACACGATCGGCAAAAGAAAGCTCACGTATGGAATCATTAAACTTGGCTATAACATAATTGTAAACATCGTCTGGTGTAAGTATGTGCTGATTTTTTGACGTAGATGTATTTTCAGCTGTTAAAAACCAGTCTTGTAAACCTATGCGCTGCCATATTGAAGTTTTTGAATCCATTGTGTTTTATAAGAATCAGGTATAAATTACAAAAAAAGAACATTATAAACAGAGCTGATGTTTTATTAAACAAAAATAAAACTAATTTGGAGAAGGGTTGGCTATAGTATCAGGCGCTGTACTGTTACTATCAGCCTCGTTTTGTGATCCTATATCGTTTTTCCGCTGTTTTAAAATCTCTTCTCTTATCGCTTTTAATGTAGCCGAATCTGTTGCTTTCTTTCTCTCCATTTTTCGGGTTGCTTCCATCCTGGCCGAAGAATCAGCCGCCGGTACCGCACTGCTCTTTATTTCCCGCTTAATATTGCGATGTGTAAAAAACAAAAAATACCCTGTAGATGCCATAAATCCTGCCAACAATATCATTAACCCCCAAAATGCAGGCTTTGAAATCCGTATCAATCCATTGTTTTCCTTACGTAATGTACCTGGCTGTGCAACCCCATTTACACCCTGATTAATAATTACATTGGTATTTAAATTGTCGGCAACAACATCAGTTTTTATGGTATTTATTGTACCATCAATAATAGCCTCCTGCAATTCCATACCATTGCTATACCTGTTTTCAGGTACTTTTTCCAGGCATTTATCCACTAGGTTTAAAAGCCATAACGGTATATGCATTTCCCGTTCCTTCTTGTCCTCCGCCCAGCTTTCCGGCAGGTTCTTTTTTCGCAACGCAAGCAAATTTGGTACCGGCGATTCCATATGCGCTATCATTACCGTATTCCGCGAGGTTTCCCCACTATCCTGTAAAGGGAATGGCACCTGCCCTGCCAGCAATTCATAAATGATGATGCCATAGCTGTAAATGTCGGTCTGGAACAGCATCGTTCCCGTATTTTGCTCCGGCGCCATAAACTCTATCGCTCCCGCATGGCGCATGCTCGTCCGCCGCTGCTCGTCGGACATGATCGCCAAACCAAAGTCAAGCAACACATAATTGCCCGAATGGATATTGTACTTTACATTATTGCTCTTGATATCGCCGTGCTTTACCCCTACCTTATGGCAATGCGCCAACGCGTTCGCTAAATGATCGGCCAGCTTTATAACTTCCTTTACCGTAAAAACAGCGTCATGCGGCGGTTTTAACAGCTCTTCCAGGTCAGGGCCATCAATATACTCCATCTCTATAAAAGGGAAGGATCCGCTTTCGGTTAAACCGGAGTTCAGGATCTTTACCACATTCGGGTTCGGCACTTCATTAACCTTTTTCAGCTTTTCAACCTCGTTCTGAAAGTTCCTGAAGTTCTTGTCGTCTTTATGTTCTGTATGGATAGGCGTGGGCAAGATCTTTACCGCGCTGATGATAGGGCCTATACGTCTTCCTTTATATACCGAGCCCTGCCCTCCCGTTCGCAGCGCTCCCAT
>JAQBOY010000449.1 GCA_028287805.1 Mucilaginibacter sp. | reverse complement strand
CTGATACCATATTAGACAGATATTTTGTGCTGTTGGCGCAAATAGGCGATTCACTGGATAATGTAGAGGACCGTTTATATGTTAATGCCAACAAAAGCATTATGTATGATACCCAGCAATTAAAACGAACCCTTATTATTTTGCGCAGGGCAAGCTGGCCGGAAAGGGACAAGATAAATGAAATGATACGTACGGATAACGCATTGATAAATCCGGAAGTAAAAATATTTTTGCGTGACGCGTATGATCATTGTATCCAGATTATGGACCTGATAGAAAATTACAAGGAGATCACCTCAAGCATTCTCGATCTTTACCTTTCTATGGTAAGTAACCGCATGAATGAGATCATGAAGGTTTTAACTATCATATCTGTTATTTTTATTCCGCTAACATTTGTAGCCGGCATTTATGGGATGAATTTTGCCCGGGTTGATCCGGTAACCAATAAAGTAATGCCCGATAATTTACCCGAACTTTATACGCCTCATGGCTATTTTTATGCTTTAGCAGTAATGTTTATCATAGCATTAATACAGGTGATTGTATTTTGGAGAAAAGGCTGGTTTACAAAATTATAATTTTTGAAACTCTGGCTTTAGCTGGCTCTTTTCCATTTTACGCATCTTTTCCACCTTTGGTACCGATACATTTTGTATATAAGGGTTATCGCCATGTAATTTATAATACCCCTGGTGATATTTTTCAGCAGGATAAAATGCAGTAAAAGGCACTACCTGTGTTACAATTGGTGCGTTATAATGCTTGGCTGTATTGATACTTTTTATCAAATCCAACAGTATTGTTTTTTCCCCGGGAGTACGATAAAAAGCAATAGAACGGTAATCTGTTCCTTCATCCGGTCCCTGGTAATTTAATTCTGTTGGATTGTGTGCATAAAAAAATGCTTCGGCCAGCTTTTCATAACTAATCACTTTAGGATCATAATAAACCTGTACGGTTTCAGCGTGCCCGGTTGTGCGGGTAGAAACCTCTTCATAAGTTGGATTTTTAGTAGTTCCACCGGCGTATCCAGATATAACCTGGTCAACTCCTTTAAGCTCTGACATGGCCTCAGCCATAGCCCAAAAACATCCGCCTCCAAATGTGGCCACCTGTTCCCCGGTTTTAAGTGTCGGTAGCTTAGTCATCGCATTTTCACCGCTTTTTGACTGTCCGTTGGCACAGCCAAAAAGCGCAATAGTAAGGGCAATATATAAAATGGAACTTTTCATAATTTAGTTATTGTTTATCAAATATACGTGGTGCCAAACTTTATAGATGGTCATTAAAAAGTAATGATTAAAGACTATCAGCAGCTATGATTATTTAAAACGATACAGATGTGGCTTCTTAATATTTATATTGCGATTAATTTATAATGGCGATACTAAAATTGTTGAAAAAATGTTAAAATCATGATCCTTTAGCGGCATACCGTCATAAATAAATATATTAGCCTTCTTTAATAGATTAACTATCCAAATGAATTTCAAAAAACTATTATTTGCCTTACTCCTTCTTGTCACTTCAACTTTTGCTGCTTTTTCGCAAAGTGATACAATTGGTTTAAAAACCATTATTGCAAAAGAAGTAAAGCTGGCAAACCAGCACCCTTTTGAAAAAGTTTACCTGCATTTTGACAAACCTTATTATGCCATTGGTGATACGGTATGGTTTAAGGCTTATTTAACAATTGATTTGCATCAGCTATCGCCGTTAAGTAAAATTATTTATGTTGATGTAATCAGCAGTAAGGATTCAATTGTACAATCATTAAAATTACAGGTTACCGGCAGTGTCGCGTTTGGTGATGTAACGCTTTTACCCACGCTTTATAAACAGGGTAATTATCATTTCAGAGCATATACTAACTGGATGCGGAATGATGATCCGGCGTATTTTTTTAACAAAACCGTAGCGGTAGGGAATATTAATAATCAAATAATTACTAATATCTCTTTGTCTGGCTCAACTAAAAATAACTCGTCAAAAGTTATGGCTAAGGTTCAATATAAAGATCCCACAGGGAAACCTTATCCCAATAAAAAAGTAAGCTGGAAGGTAATAACTTATGATGATGATAATCTAAGCAAGGGTAAAGGGGAAACCGACATCAATGGTATTTTAAACCTCACTTTTTCAACTAATAAAACAGATGAATTAAGTAAAAGCACTTTAGTTACGGTAATTGATGTTGCTGATGGTAAATCAATAGATAATTCTTTTCCATTAAAACACGCGGTTGATCAAACTGATGTGCAATTTTTTCCCGAAGGTGGTGAACTGATCAGCGGTGTAAAATCGAGAGTTGCTTTTAAAGCCATCAAACCTGATGGCCTTGGCATTGATATTAAGGGAACAATAACTGATAATAGCGGTACAGTAGTTACAGAATTAACTTCCCAGCATTTGGGTATGGGTGTATTTGCCTTACAGCCTGAAGGTGAAAAATCATATAAGGCAAATATAACCTTCCCTGATGGCTCACAGCGTACCTTTGATTTGCCAAAAGCACAAAGTGAAGGTATAACACTTGGCGTATATAATACCGATCCGGATAATTTAAACGTTAAATTATCTGCCAATCCATCTTTTTTCCAAAAAAATCAAAACAAGCTATTTTATATTGTGGCTCAAAATGGACAAACAATTTGTTTTGCTGCCCAAACCGCGTTACAAAGCAACATTTACTCCGCAACAATTCCTAAAAGCAAATTCCCTTCGGGAGTTTTAAAATTAACGCTGTTTACTGACCATGGCGAGCCTTTAGCCGAGCGTATTGTTTTTATTCAGCGTAATGACATTTTAAATGTTACCCTAAAAACTGCGCAGGCAACCTATGCTCCCCGTCAGAAGGTTAATGTAAATGTTTTAGCTCAAAATTCGGGTCAGCCATCAGAAGCCAATCTTTCTGTAACCGTACTGGATGAAACTAAAGTACCTTTTGACGAAAATTCAGAACGAACTATCTTAACTGATCTGCTGCTAACATCAGATCTTAAAGGATATATTGAAAAACCCAATTATTATTTTAGCCATGCCGATGAAAAAACAGTAGCGGATATGGATGTGCTGATGCTTACCCAGGGTTATCGCCGTTTCTCCTATAAAGATATACTTGCTGATAAATATCCGGTTAGTAAATTTTTACCGGAACATGGGTTGGAAATTACCGGCACTATCAGAAATAATACCGGACTGCCTATTTCAAAAGGAAATTTAAATCTTATTCTTCCCAACAGAAATACACCGCTGACTACTGTTGCTAATATGTCTGGTGAATTTAAATTTTCAAATCTGATATTACCCGACTCAACTAAAATAACTATAAATGCAAAAAATAATGTTAACAGCAATTATTTAATGATCATACTGGACAATAATTTATTTCAGCCTGCAACTCCTAATATTAACGCCCCTGATGCAATTACAAATATTGATAGTACGCTAAATTCCTATTTAAAAAACAGCAAGCAACAATATACTAATTCGCATGTTTTAAAAGAGGTTGTGATAAGATCAACCACTATTGAAAAAAAACCAAGTCATCAGGATTATCCTGCTTTAACCGGTTTAAGTATGATGCCCGACCATGTTATTTCAGCAAACCAGTTATCAGCCTGTCCCTTCCTTTATCAGTGTTTGCAAACAATGGCTTTTGGTTTAACTTTTGACAATAATAACCTGTATATAACAAGGGATTATAATGCCGGTAATAAAACAACTCCGGTACAAGTATATTTTAACGGGTTGGCTGTCGATTTTAATTATTTACAAAGTGTAAATACCAGTGATGTTGAATCAGTAGAAGTATTTTTAGATGATGGGATGAGTGGTATCAATAAAATGAATAATACAAAGGGTGTTATCGTTATCAATTCAAAAGTTGTTAAGCATGTACAAATGTCTAAAGAGGATATCAAAGCATTGCTTATGCCGCAAAATAGTGCTGTAAATATTATCCTGAGAGGTTATACCCAGGCAAGAGTATTTTATTCTCCTAAATATGATCCTTCCAAAACCGCTCCTTCATTGGGCAGCGACCTGCGAAGCACTATTTACTGGAACCCCAAAATAATAACCGATAAAAATGGCGCGGCTTCGTTCGAGTTTTACAATGCCGATGCCAAGGGATCTTATAGGGCAATTATTGAAGGGATTGATCGCAATGGCAACATCGGTAGGTATATATATCATTATAAAGTGCAATAAAATGGTGAAAAGTGAGTGGTGAATAACCATTTTTGCCGAACTGTAAGAGGGCGTCTCATAAGTAAATTATAAGACGCCCTCTTTTCGTTTTCAAGCTACTCCCTTTTATATAAGTATTTATTCTATTCTGTGCTGACCTGTGTTTGCAATGTTTGCGCATCTGCCAGGTGACTTTTTAATGTAGGCAGTTTGCCGTTGGCAAATGCACGCAGGTCGGCATCCGGCACACCTTTGCTACTGGCCGCATTTTGGAAAAGGGTGATCGCTTCCTGATGCGAGGTGACCATCATCAGCGCAAACTGCTTATCAAATGCGGTACCGCTTAGAGCAGCTAACGTATTGTAATTACTTTGTTCCTTGGCGGCCATAGCTGTTGGAACGGTCCAGCCTTTCTTACTGGCCAGCGCAGCCATTTCTGTGGCCGCCTGTCCATGGTCCGTTACCATATGGTTTCCATAAGCTTTTACATTGGTATTGCTCGTGTTATGTAAGGCCAGGTTCCCTGCAGCAATCTCAAACATATTACTGCTTGAGGCTTGAGTTACAAAGTCCTGGTTGTTCATAGTGTAGTTATTGTTGTTTTTTTTACAAGACTGAATCAATACCGTACTTCCCAGAAGCACCAGTATTGAAATTATTATTCTTTTCATAGATAGATTATTAGATACATGTTATTCTTCCTTATTCCTATTAAATCGACATAGCAAACTTGTTGATGATGATCAATCAACTCATCAATATCACTATCACTGAGCTCATGGAAAAGAGTTATTTCGCTCTTATTCAGTTTTGCTTTATATGATGCGCGGTTGCCTCAACAATCTCACCCTCACTTCGGGAAATGACATGCTGTCTTTTTAAAAACAAATATTTGATCATAAGCGACGGTTATTTTCCCCGTTTGTATAGGTACTCCACTGTGCTACGCCTTCCGGTTCACTGCTTTTTACCTCTTCGCTTTTAACTTTGCTCATCTCTTTATCCAGTTGTTCCGTTTCCTTAAGCTGTTTATCCATCGAGCTATCGGTTTTACTCAGCCCTTGTGTTTCCTGAACATAGGCCACCGGGTCGGCAATATAGTTCCAATCTTTTCCCATGTCCGGCATTTCGCCTTCGTTCCATGGGCCGCGCACGGTGGTGCTATCAGACATATTGAATGCCTGTTGCGTAAAACGTGGATCAGCCGCTAATACCCCTGGAGGGAAGTTCGGCTGGATATCATTAAGCGCCGCTTCAAACATTTTATAATGTGCTACTTCACGCGTCATCAGGAAGGATAGAGACTCATGAACGTATGGGTCGTCGGTAAACTTCATCAGGTGTTCATACACCAATTTGGCTCTTGATTCTGATGCCAGGTTACTACGCAGGTCGACGGTCAGGTCACCATTAGAATGAATGTAGGAAGCGCACCAGGGTATTCCCTGGCTGTTGCGCAGGGTCGGCCCGCCGCCAGTGATGATGCCGAATTGTGGGTTGGCCAACAGTGCCTGATGGATAATATCCTCATTAGCGGCCTTGCCGTTCATCACCTGCATGATCTCCGATTGGTCGGCGGCGTTTTTCAGCTCGCCATTGACGCCTTTGAGCAGCATCTGGATGGTAGCACCAACAATCTCCAGGTGGCTGAATTCCTCAATGGCGATATCCATCAGCATATCATACTTATCCGGATGGGGCATCTTTGCTCCAAAAGCCTGGGTGAAGTACTGCATAGCAGCAGCCAGCTCTCCGTTTTCGCCCCCAAACTGCTCTAACAGCAAATTGGCAAACTGCGGGTCAGGGCGCGAAACCCTGGCATTGAATTGTAAATCTTTTACGTGGTGAAACATAATAGTAATTTTTTAGTAAATAATCTATAAGAATAACCAACGGTATAAAACTATGTTTAAGTTAATATTTTATTTTTATGATAAATATTTAACTTTAAATAAATAAAATCTTAGCGCTTTAGGTTGTATAAACCAGGTTAACCTATGAAACAACCTCTTATTTTTTCACCCTCTACCCTGTACCTTAAATTGACATTTTATTAACATAACAATCACCTGCGGGGAGCGTTTAAAATAGTATCTTAAATATATAAGTTATGATAAGTTCAACAATAACATTCGAAAAAACCTTTGATTTAGGTGGCGATCTTACTGTTAACCGTTTAGGTTACGGCGCCATGCGTATTACCGGAAAAGGGATTTGGGGACCGCCAAATGATAGAGAAGAAGCGATACGTGTATTAAAACGCGCGGTTGAGCTTGACGTAAACTTTATTGATACTGCTGATAGTTATGGCCCGCATATATCTGAAGAATTAATTGCCGAAGCGCTTTACCCCTATCCTGCCGATTTGGTAATTGGCACCAAAGGCGGTCTTACACGTACAGGGCCTGATCAATGGCCTGTAAATGCTCATCCCGATTATTTAAAGAGCGCCTTAGAGGGCAGCTTAAAAAGATTAAAGCTGGACCAGATCCCGTTGTATCAATTGCACCGGATAGACCCAAACGTTCCGGCCGAGAAATCATTTGAGTTTTTGCAAAAAGCACAGCAGGAAGGAAAAATAAAGCATATAGGATTGTCAGAAGTTGATATAGACATTATAAAAAAAGCCGGTGAATTTTTTGAAGTTGTATCGGTTCAAAACATGTATAGTGTTGATAACCGCAAATGGGAACCGGTTTTACAATACTGCAAAGAAAACGATATCGCCTTTATTCCGTGGTATCCGCTTAATGCTGCCAATGTTGCAAGCCAGGAAAAACTAAAAAAGGTTGCCGACAAATACCAGGCTACAGTTTACCAGATTGCTTTAAGCTGGTTGCTGCATCATGCAAACAATATATTAGTGATCCCCGGCACATCAACTGTTAGCCACCTGGAAGAAAATATGAAAGCCGCTGATATAGCGCTTACTGCCGATGATATGCAAGAACTGGAAAGTATAACCACAGGCAGTTAATATTTTGCTGTCTCTTTAGTAGAAGCGGCGAGCTGCTTTTGCAAAACAATTCGTAACCTGCAATGCAATCAGGCCATAAAAACCCCATTTGGATGTGTTCAAATGGGGTTTTTAATTTTATCAAATAATTGTAATATTAACATTACAATTATTTATATTTGGACAACACTAAAAAAATATGAATTTATTGTGACATGAAATATCTAAAACTTTCTATTATCACAGCCTTTATTTTATCCGGAATTATAGCTTGCAAAAAAGGCACCATTGCCTCATTAAACGTATCAAATGACGATGCCGCTTCTATATTAGCGGGTTCAATGGCTTCAAATTCATATGGTGTAACTAATATTTCAAGTGATATTAGTCTTAATGCCCTAAATTCAATTACCACTAATTTATCCTGCGGGTTAACTAAAACTGATACCATTATCCGCAAAAATTCTGCCGGAGCTACAGCCACTTATAATTATAAATTAATATATAGCAATAAGTTAAATTGCAATACCAGTAATTTGCCCGACAATATCATAAGCAAATTAACCTATACCGGCAATTATAGTAACCAAAAACTCAGCTTAACAAATTCAGGAAGCAACTATTGTACCATAGCAGGCTTAACACCAACGGCAACAGTTCACGTAGTTAATGGTGAATATAAAAGCATGGGGACTTTTAAATTAAAAGCAGACAGTACCAATAGGGGTTCGGCCAATGTTGATATTGTAGTTAAAAATCTCACTATTAATAAATCAACTCAAGTTATAGCCGGCGGTACCGCTACTGTAATAGTAACCGGCACTACAGTAAAAAAAGGTGATTTTACTTATAATGGCACTTTAACTTTTAATGGCAACAACATGACTACTATGTCATTGAACGGAACAACCTATATCATTAACCTTGCTACCGGCGATATTGTAAAAAAATAACTTTAAACAAGCTTATACATTTACTGAAGCCACTTTAAATGGCTTTATATCAACTGATTCCCAAATTTTTTGAGTAATATATGGCTCGCTTTTTTTCCATGCTTCCAACTCTTCTTCAGTTTCAAACTGTAAAACCATAACAGATCCTATCATTTGGCTCTCTTCATTTAATATAGCCCCGCCCATCAGGTAATTTCCTTTTTCTTTAAGTTCTTTCGCTGCATCTAAATGGTGCGGGCGCACGCCCATTCTACGGTCTAAAGCTCCTTCATCGGTATAATCGTAGCCGGTAATTAGGTATTGTTTCATGTTAATTTTTTTAATGCTTGAACAAAGTCAATGGCTATTCTGTTTGTAATTAGTTTCAATACTCTATAACGGTAATCAACTTTTAAAACTTCTTTACAAAGTAAATGCAATAATAATTTTAATCGCACAATATTTACAATATTTGCGCCTCATAAAATAATAAAAAATGAAGGATCATTTACAACAGGAATTTTATAATTTATATCATAAAAAAGCTGAAAGAAGTTTTTTTTCTCCGGGTCGTGTAAATTTAATTGGCGAACATATTGATTATAATGGCGGATTGGTAATGCCTTGCGCCATTAGCTTAGGCTCCTATTTATTGGTTAGCCCTAATAATGATAATGTATTTCGTTTCAGAAGCTTAAATTTTGATGATAAACAGGATATACCGTTGCAACCTTCGTATAAAAAAAATGGTACAGGATGGTTCAATTATCCTATCGGTGTAATTGAACAATTTTTAAGAAAAGGATGCTCCTTACAAGGACTGGATATGTTGTTTTATGGCAATATCCCTATTGGCTCAGGCTTATCATCTTCTGCATCGGTTGAGATAGTTGCCGCTTTCGCATTAAATGAACTATTTAATTGCGGTTTCTCCAGGCTTGATCTGGTAAAAATGTGTAAGTCTGTCGAAAACGATTTTATTGGCGTAAATAGCGGAATTATGGATCAGTTTGCCGTAGCCTTTGGTCAAAAGGATAAAGCCTTATTACTTGATTGCAATACGTTAGATTACGAACCTGTTAACAGTAACCTTGGTGATCATATTTTGGCGATCATTAATACCAACAAACCACGCAAATTATCAGAATCAAAATACAATGAACGTGTACAGGAATGTGAAGCAGCTTTAACCGCGCTTAAACAAGAACTGGATATTAAATATCTATGCGATATTGATGCGAATACCTATAAACAATACCGGCATTTAATTAAGGATGAAACAGTGGCCAAAAGAGCTACCCACGTAATTGAAGAAAACGACCGCGTTAAACTGGCTGCAAAGGCCTTGTCTGCTAATGATCTTTTAGAATTTGGCCGCCTCATGTATGCATCTCATTATTCCTTGCGTGATCTTTATGAAGTGAGCGGCAAAGAACTAGATGCCGTAGTTGAATATAGTAAAACAGATGTTAATGTTGCCGGTGCCCGTATGACCGGAGCCGGGTTTGGCGGATGTGCCATTGCACTGGTTAAAGCAGATCATTTTGATACCTTTAGCCAAAATATCATCAACTACTATACTAACCAAATTGGTTATCCCCCTTCTGTTTATAGTACTTTAATTGGTGATGGGGTAATGGAATTAAAGAATAGTTAAATTAAGCTATAACCACAACTCCAATAATCATTATTCATAAATAATGCGGAAATTAAAATTAGAGGAACTAAACCGGGTTTCATTAACCGAATTTAAATCTCAGAAAAAATTGCCTGTTACCGTTGTGCTCGA
>JAQBOY010000446.1 GCA_028287805.1 Mucilaginibacter sp. | reverse complement strand
CCTGTTAATTGACAAATTATCCCCATCCCTATAAAGTAAAACCAGTTTTTTGGTGAGTAATAAAATAAATTGGCGTGCTGAAAACTACAGATGATGAATAAAAAAAGGCAGGAAGCCAGCATAGAATAAAACATAAAAGTGATGGTATCTATTCGCTGCAGAATACCTTTGGTGATCAAAATATAAAAGGAATAAAGAACACTGGCAGCTAATGCCAGTATTAAACCTAAATTGACCTGCATGTGTACCAGGTTGTTAAAGCCTACTAAAACAACCATGCCGGCAATGGCTATAAATGTTCCGGTCCAGAATAACCATCCCGCCTTCCTTTTGAAGAAGATATAGCTCATTAATCCTACCCAAACAGGTGCCAGGTTAGCTATTAAAGTAGATATGGTAGCGCTGGTAATAACGAGCGACATATTCCACACCGCTATATCAGATGCAAAGATAATACCGCCCAGCAGCGCTAACAGCATATCTTTTCTCTTAATTTTTAAATCTCTCTTTAGTACGCAATAAGGGGCAAGTGCAAGCCATGCCATCAGCATGCGGTAAAAAGCGGAAACTATAGGTGAGGCATCAACAAGCTTTACAAAAATCGGCGAGAAGGATATGCATATGATACCAAGAATAAGGCTTACTTTAGGATTCATAAGTGATGCGATTAACGCAAACTTAGTACTATATTTTATATTACCTGCAATGTAGCGTTTTGAACATTTGAAACGTAATAGAGATATATGATTACTATTATGAAAAGAATATTATACTTATCAATCGCTATAGTATGCCTGCTATCGGCTTCATGCAGGAAAGATCAGGTAGCTGTTAATGGAATTACGGCAACTAAAGATCTTACCCCATGGAATACAACAGATGTATATACCGGCTTTAAACCATTATCCACAAAGGATACGCTTTTCATTACAGGGCACAATGGTGAAGAAAATATTATTATCGCCATAAAACAAAAGGGGGCAGGAACTTATCAGCCTGGGGAATTTAAAGCTTATTTTTATACTACCATAGGGCAAGATGTAATTGTAAGCAAATATCAATTATACAATGACCCGGCTAATACGATAGTTATAACTGACTATGATGAAACCAAACAGATTATAAAAGGCACATTTACCCTTGTATTTAAAAGTACCTACATTTATAATAACACCCTCCCGGATAAAGTTACATTTACTAATGGTAAAATAAGTACCCAGTTATCTGCTACTAATATGAATCCTTATAAATAATTTTAATTATTCTGTTAATTTTTCAATTCTGAAAATTCCAGTTCAGACAAACTCAAATAATCGTAATTTAGCCGCTCAAAATATTTTTATACTATGAGCCAGCGAATTAAGATCAAAGCATTATTGGAGAGTAAAGAAACCGATAGAGAAGTAACTGTTAAGGGATGGGTACGTACCTTTCGTAATAACCAGTTCATAGCTTTGAATGATGGCTCAACTAATAGTAATTTACAGGTTGTTGTTGATTTTGAAAATACCGATGCAGCGTTGTTAAAGCGTTTAACTACCGGCGCGGCCATTAGCGTGGTTGGGCAACTGGTTGCTTCTTTAGGTAAGGGCCAAACGGTAGAGGTTAAAGCAAAAGAAATAGAAATATTAGGTGACTGTGATCCTGAAAAATACCCGCTGCAACCTAAAAAGCATAGCCTGGAGTTTTTACGGGAGATAGCACACCTGCGTTTCCGCACCAATACCTTCGGCGCTATTTTCAGGGTTCGTAATACGCTGGCCTTTGCTGTACACCAGTTTTTTCAGGAGCGCGGGTTTATTTACCTGCATACACCCATTATTACCGCTTCAGATGCAGAAGGTGCCGGCGAAACGTTCCATGTAACTAACTTTGACCTGGCCAATCCTCCTAAAGCAGATAACGGTGAAGTTGATTTTAAGCAAGATTTTTTTGGCCGTGCCACCAATCTGACCGTTTCCGGGCAACTGGAAGGTGAGTTAGGCGCTATGGCATTGAGTGATATTTATACTTTCGGACCTACTTTCAGGGCAGAAAACTCCAACACCACCCGTCACCTGGCGGAGTTTTGGATGATAGAGCCTGAAATGGCTTTTTATGACCTGGTGGACAACATGGACCTGGCCGAGGCATTGCTAAAATATGTGATAGGTTATACATTGGATAAGAACAAGGAAGATCTTGAGTTTTTAACCCAACGTTTAACCGAAGAAGAAAAACAAAAGCCACAGCAGGAACGCTCAGAAATGACGTTGCTGGAAAAACTGCAGTTTTGTTTAGAGAATGATTTCCAGCGGTTAACCTATACAGAAGCTATTGATATTTTAAAGGAATCGACACCTAACAAAAAGAAGAAATTTCAATACCCAATTGAGGGCTGGGGCACCGACTTACAATCAGAGCACGAACGCTATTTGGTTGAAAAGCACTTTAAAAAACCAGTGATTTTAACCGATTATCCTAAAGCGATTAAAGCATTTTACATGCGTCAGAATGAGCCAGATGCTAAGGGACATGAAACCGTACGTGCCATGGATATATTATTCCCGGGTATTGGTGAAATTGTAGGCGGTTCGCAACGTGAGGAAAGATTAGAAAAGCTGGAGCAGCGTATGGATGAAATGGGCATACCCAAAGAGGAACTTTGGTGGTATTTGGATACCCGCCGCTTTGGCGCTTGCCCGCATGCCGGCTTTGGTTTGGGCTTTGAACGGTTGGTGCTGTTTGTTACCGGCATGGGCAATATTAGGGATGTCATCCCTTTCCCAAGGTTTCCGAAGAACGCAGAGTTTTAGAAATACATTAACTTGCATAAGCATTTTCGAATATGATTACACTTAAGAAATTAAAAGTATTTCACAAATATCGCGGAGATGTTGATATGTGGGCAAGGTCAAACAGAAAATCGGAAGAAATAATAACTGATACCGATTGGCATTTAATTGATAGCTTTTTACAAGACTTTAAATTGATTAATAATAATAGCGTATCATCAGAATATGTTGTGAATTTCAATAGAAGATTGTTAGAGAACTTTGACACTGATGAAACAATCAAATTCTTAAAGACACTTTTAAATTAATTTCCTCCCTCGTGAGGAGTGCCGTTGTTTGTGAAGTGGCAGGGAGGGTTTGCCGTTAAACCCCTCCCTACACCCTCCCAGGGGAGGGAATCGCACAAGGCCTCGTTTTACATTCCACGGTTCCCTCCATTGTATTTACACACAAAAAAAACTATCTTGTTACGCCCGACCATAACGACGGCAATCCAATTCTGTATGAAGAAAGTTTTTATTTTTGGTATGCTATTTCTTGCCGGGCATTTGGCGTTCGCACAACTTAACCAATCCGAAAAACAAGTCACCAGTTATATTGATGCGCATATGAATGATGCGATCAGTTTATTAAAAGAATCAGTAGATATTAATAGCGGAACTTTAAACACAGCAGGGGTTAAAAAAGTGGGCGAAGTATATGCAAGGGAACTAAAGAAGCTTGGTTTCACTATTGAGTTTGTCGCCGAGCCTGATGCATTGAAAAGGGGTAGTCATTTGGTGGCTACACATATCGGCAAAAAAGGCGGCAAACGCATTTTGCTGATCGGGCATTTAGATACGGTGTTTGAACCTGACATGCCTGCCGGCCCGTACACCATGTTGAATGACAGCACAGCAACCGGACAGGGTGTAAATGATATGAAAGGCGGAAATGTGGTCATCATCACCGCGTTACAGGCATTGCAGGCAGCCGGACAATTAAAAGATTTAAACCTGGTTGTTTATTTTACCAGCGACGAAGAGCGGGCAGGACTGCCACATGAAGAAGCACGGAAGGATTTTATTGAACGTGCAAAAACCTGCCAGATAGCGCTTGGTTTTGAAAGCGCGCAAGGTTTACATACGGTAGCTACTGCCAGGCGCGGGTCGAGCGGATGGGCGGTAAATGTAACGGCAAAGACCGGCCATTCATCAGGCATGTTTAGCCCTAATGGTAGTTATGGCGCTATTTATGAAGCCGCACGTATTGTTAATGAATTTAGAGAGCAATTAGG
>JAQBOY010000257.1 GCA_028287805.1 Mucilaginibacter sp. | reverse complement strand
AACTCAATAGCCCTGTTCATGCAAAAGCGTGCATTTATTATACCCGGCCCCATGTTGCCGTTCCATTGTTCAATAGCTCCCAATCCGCCTTCTTTAGTAGGTTCGGCATCTGGTTTAACTAAACCCTCTTTAATATATTGTACAAAAGAGGGAAAGCGGTTTAGTCCATGTGTATAAACGCCGTCACGGCTGTTCTCTGCAAAAGTATGGGCAAGTAATTCCGCTTTAGCTTCTGTAAAACTTAATTTAGTTAATATTCTTTTAAATTCAGCTTTAAGTATTTCAAATGGTATACGCATATTACAAATATATTAAGCCCCAACTAACAATAAGCGTATTTGAATGTTAAAAAAATATAATTAAAATAATAATCATTTAAAAGAGTTATAATTACCGCTATTGCTCATAATAGGCTGGGAATTTTTATTTTTGTGATAATATACTAAATGAAGAACAAGCTCCCATTACTTTTTTTGTTAGGTTTTGTATTAATTGGCCTGATTATTAATTCATGTAAAAAGAATACCCAAAGCGCTATTCCTGCACTTTTTACTAATGGTAAATGGCAGTTGGCATCTGTACTGGTTACTAATACAAATAATGCCGTTACCACCACTACTACTTTTAATACCGTTTGTGATTCCACTCAGATGTTTACCTTTAATACGGACAATACTTGCACCTACACTAATTTCAGCTGTATTCCACAAAAATCAAGCGGACATTGGTCTTTATCAGCAGACCAGTTAACTTTATATGTTGCAGATATGACTTGTGATACTTCAGCGATTGGAGGAAAGGCTAAACCTTTTGCACAGGCTCAAATAGTTAATCTTGGTGACTATTCGCTGGTATTGCAAACAGGTGATTATAATGTTATCCCAACAACAACAAATAAGACGAGGGTTGTACGATATGGTTTTGTGCGTCAAAAAGCATCAATTAAATAGTATTTGAAATGAGTTATATTTTATATTTGGTCATTAATGTAATTGAGCTGACATTTTGAAAAAACGAATTGCCATTTTTGCATCAGGTTCAGGATCAAATGCTCAAAAAATAATGGAGCATTTTAAACGCAACGACGAAGCTGAAGTTGTGTTGGTATTAACCAATAACCCACAAGCTTACGTGTTACAGCGTGCTGATAACTTTGAAATACCTGCCCACATTTTTACCCGGCATGAATTTTATGAAACAGATGAAGTGATCAGGATATTAAAAACCTTACAGGTTGACCTTATTGTACTGGCCGGGTTTTTATGGCTGGTGCCGTTAACATTGCTAAAAAGCTTTCCTAATAAGATCATTAATTTACACCCTGCGCTATTGCCTAAATACGGCGGAAAAGGTATGTATGGCGATCACGTACATCAGGCCATATTGGCAAATAAGGAGGAAGAATCAGGCATTACTATTCATTTTGTTAACGAGCAATTTGATGAGGGCGAGATCATTCATCAGTCCAAATTTAAAATTGAACCGGGTGATACTTTAGAAATGGTGAAATTTAAGGGTCAGCAGTTAGAACATCAGCATTTTCCGAAAGTAATAGAAAGCCTGTTGAAAAAGATGAAAAGCTGATTTTGCTGAGCAGATAAGGTACTTTATCGGCCCACTCTAATATACCGCGATGCACGGCCTTCAATACAAACCATAGGTCCTGCAGGGCTTGTGGTTAACGTATCATGCCTGATCCTGTATGAATAAATTAGCACTAAATGGTCATTCTTTGTTAATACAAATGTGATGATATCTTTAAATTGAATAACTGGAAAACTCAGTAAGCATATTGCTTTGAAATTCACCATTCCCATAAAGTTAGGCATAGTTATTATCACTCTTTGGTACATCTGTCCAGACTCCTGGTCCCTCAGGGGAAACATAATATGCAATAAGTTTCCATTTTCCTGTTAATGAATCAGTAACATATCTTATTTTTTGCATGCCGCAACAAATACGATAATTGCTGCGTATAATAAATAAATAATAGATGTCATATCATTGGTTTTAAACCCTTACGGATGTTACGAGCTTAACGCTACAGTTATATATTTTTCTTGAAAACTAACCTAAAAACTAATCACTAATCACTACCTTTGCGGCTCAAAAAAATGCTTTCCGAATGAGTCATCCAGTCACTATAAAAAACGCCCTGATCTCGGTCTATTATAAAGACAATCTTGAGCCTATTATCCATGAACTAAACCGTTTAGGTGTGAAGTTATATTCTACCGGCGGAACAGAATCTTTTATTCGTGGCCTTGGTGCTGATGTTATCGCTGTTGAAGATCTTACCTCTTATCCTTCTATTTTAGGCGGACGTGTTAAAACACTGCATCCGAAAGTATTTGGTGGTATACTGGCCCGCAGAAATTTTGCAGCAGATGAGGAGCAATTATCTAAATACCAAATTCCGGAGATAGATCTGGTTATTGTTGATCTTTATCCTTTTGAAGAAACTGTAAATTCCGGCGCTCAGCCCGAGGATGTTATTGAAAAAATTGACATCGGGGGTATTTCCCTTATACGTGCCGCTGCAAAAAATTATAAAGATGTGGTAATTGTTGCCAGCAAAGATGATTATTCAGAACTGGAAACGCTGTTAAAAACTCAAAATGGAGAAACAACTATTGATCAGCGTCATAGGTTTGCACATAAGGCATTTAATATAACATCACATTACGATACCGCTATATTTCAATATTTCAACCGCGAAGAACCTTTACCGGTATTTAAGCAAAGTATTCAAACCAGCCAGGTTTTACGATATGGAGAGAATCCCCATCAAAAAGGGGTATTTTACGGTAATCTTAATGCCATGTTTACTAAATTGCATGGTAAAGAGCTTTCCTATAATAATCTGGTAGATGTTGACGCGGCAGTGGCGTTGATTGATGAATTTACTGATCCAACTGTAGCTATATTAAAACATACCAATGCCTGCGGTGTTGCCACCCGCTCATTTATAAAAGAGGCATGGATTGATGCCCTGGCTTGTGACCCTGTATCGGCTTTTGGCGGAGTGATTATTGCCAATGACGAGATCAATGCCGAAACAGCTGCCGAAATCAGCAAAATATTTTATGAGGTATTGATAGCCCCGGCATATACTGATGAGGCGATACAAATATTACAGGAGAAAAAGAACCGTATCATACTAATTCGTCAAAGAGTTGAACTGCCGGTTAAACAATTTAAAACGTTGTTAAACGGTGTAATTGAGCAGGATAAGGACCTTGTAATTGAGGGGCCCGAACAAATGCGGACCGTTACTAATAGGCAGCCAACGCAACATGAACTGAGAGATTTGTTTTTTGCTAATAAGATTGTAAAACATACTAAATCAAATACCATTGTATTTGCTAAAAATAACCAGTTAATAGCCAGCGGAGTAGGACAAACCTCAAGAGTTGATTCTTTAAAGCAAGCGGTTATAAAAGCAGAAAGCTTTGGGTTTGATCTGAATGGTGCAGTAATGGCGTCAGATGCGTTTTTCCCTTTCCCGGATTGTGTTGAATTAGCGGCAAATGCCGGTATAACAGCTGTATTACAACCGGGTGGGTCAATCAAAGATCAGGATTCTATTGACATGTGCAACGAAAAGAACATTTCAATGGTTGTTACCGGAGTACGCCATTTTAAACATTAATATTTAGTGAATGTTAAATTAAATGAAACTTTATTTTAAAGCTAACTCAACTTAATTAACTAAAAACACAATAAACACTAAATATTAACGCTTTAATTAACAATTAAATAGTTTATTAAGCATATTTTTATAAAATTTACTAGATATTTGAAGCAAGCACCAGAATGGGTTTATTTAATTTTTTTACACAAGAAATAGCTATTGATTTGGGTACTGCAAATACCCTTATTATACACAATGATAAAGTTGTAGTTGATGAGCCCTCGATCGTGGCTTTTGACAGAACAACCAATAAAGTAATTGCTATTGGCCGTCAGGCTATGCAAATGGAAGGCAAAACGCATGACAACATACGTACAGTAAGGCCATTAAAAGATGGTGTAATTGCCGACTTTAACGCCGCCGAACATATGATTCGCGGTATGATCAAAATGATTAACCAGGGTAAAGGTTGGTTTTTCCCTTCGTTACGAATGGTTATTTGTATTCCATCAGGTATTACCGAGGTTGAAAAGCGTGCGGTTCGTGACTCTGCTGAAATTGCAGGCGCGAAAGAAGTTTACCTGATACATGAGCCAATGGCTGCTGCTGTAGGTATTGGTATTGATGTGGAAGAACCTATGGGCAACATGATTATTGATATTGGCGGTGGTACAACAGAGATTGCAGTTATTGCGCTTTCGGGTATCGTTTGCGACCAGTCAATACGCGTTGCAGGTGATAACTTTGACTCTGATATTGTACAATATATTCGTCGCCAGCATAATATCATGATCGGCGACCGTACTGCTGAAAAAATTAAAATTGAAGTAGGGGCAGCCCTGCCTGAATTGGCCGATCCTCCGGGCGATTTTGCAGTACAGGGTCGTGATTTAATGACAGGTGTACCTAAACAGATCATGGTATCGTATACAGAAATAGCGCACTGCCTGGATAAATCCATATCAAAAATTGAAGAGGCGATATTAAAAGCATTGGAGATTACTCCTCCGGAGCTATCTGCTGATATTTATCAAACCGGTATATATTTAACAGGTGGCGGGGCTCTGCTTCGTGGTTTGGATAAACGGGTGGCAGCAAAAACTAAACTTCCGGTTCACGTTGCCGAAGATCCATTACGTGCAGTTGTACGAGGAACAGGCACCGCGCTTAAAAATATTGGTCATTTTAAATTTTTAATGCAGTAACAGCGTTGTAAGTTATAAGTTGTGGATTGTATGTTATACCATACGACGTGCGACTTATAACCCGCAACCTACAACTTAAAACCCAACATGCGTAACCTCCTGATATTTATCACTAAGTATAACGCATTTTTTTTATTCCTGATTTTTGAGATAAGCTCGCTGATTATTTACGTTAAATATAATACCTTTCAAAAAGCTACATTTATTAATAGCGCGGCTAACGTTACCGGTAATTTATACGCACACATTAATGAGCTATACGGATATTTGTCATTAAAAGAGGTAAACGATAGTTTAGCACACGAAAATGCCAGGTTGAAAAGCCAGCTCAAATCATCATTTTATATTGATACGGTAGCTAAGCGCAAGGTTAACGATACCGTTTATAAGCAACAATATGAATTTGCGGAAGCTAAAGTAATTAACAACTCTATTAACCGTCGTAATAACTATTTAACTATTAATATAGGAACCAACGAAGGCATTGTAAAGGGAAGGGGTGTTATATGTTCGTCGGGCGTAGTTGGTATAATTGTTTTTGTATCCCCTCACTATGCTGTTGTGCAGTCCTTATTAAATAAGGACACCCGCATTAGCGCGATGCTGGCTGATCATAAAGATATCGGTTCATTCAGATGGGTAAGCAATCTTGATCCGGGCAAAGGCTTATTGACAGATATTTCTAATAATGCCCAGCCTAAACTTGGCGAAAAAGTAGTTACCACACAATACTCACTGTTCCCATCGGGAATACTTATTGGTAAGGTAAGCAACCTCCGTGCAAAAGAGGGCGGCTCATCATTAAATTTGGTAGTGGATTTATCTGTTGATTTTAGTAAGCTGCAGTACGTATATGTAGTTACCAATAAATTCGGACAGGAACAATTGGGATTGGAGGCTCAGCAAAAAAAGGATGAGTAGGGTTATTTTAATCAACCTGATCAGGTTTATCCTGTTGGTTTTTATACAGGTGTTTTTATTGAAAAATATTGCACTGTATAATCTTTCTACACCTTATTTTTATATACTGTTCATATTGCTGCTTCCTTTTGAAATTCCAAATTTGTTGTTGTTTCTATTTGCTTTTATACTGGGCTTAACAATTGATGCTTTTTATGATACGCCCGGCCTTCATGCAGCTTCATGTGTTTTACTGGCATTTGTGCGTATCTTATTTATTAGTATCACCGTACAAAAGGAAGGTTTTGATAATGAGCCCGAGCCTACTGTAAGTATAATGGGTTTCAGATGGTTTTTTACATATGCACTGGTTTTGACTTTATTTCATCATTTTTTCCTGTTCAATTTAGAGGTTTTTCGTTTTTCTGAGATACGGTACACGCTAACCAGGGTTATTTTGAGTTCTATATTTACTGTATTTTTGATGCTAATTACTGGATTGTTATTTTACAGGAGTAAGGAACGTAAATGAACCAATTTTTTGAGCGACGTTATGTTATAGCCGGGATTTTTATAACTATAATTTTTATTTTGATTGCCCGGCTGTACTATATGCAAATAGTTGATGACAAGTATTTGCTATATGCTAATAATAATGTTATCCGCACGATCACAAAATTCGCTGACCGCGGGCCTATATTAGATCGTAATGGGAAAATACTGGTTGGCAACGAATTGGTTTATGATATTAGTGTAATTCCAAAACAGGTTAAGCCATTTGATACTATGGCTTTTTGTAAGCTGATTGGTATGGATAAGGCGGAATTTGACAAACGGTTTTTAAAAGCCAAAATACAATCTCCTAATCGCGAAATAATTTTTGATAAACAGTTATCGCCGCAGTTGTATGCGTCTTTACAGGAAAGACTATCTGAGTTTCAGGGATTTTTTGTAGATCCGCATCCGGTGCGTGCCTATCCCGATTCTGTAGCAGCGCAATTCCTGGGTTATATTGGCGAGGTGCAACCCAAAGATATAGCCAAATCTGGTGGTTATTACCGTCTTGGTGATTACATTGGCGCTACCGGTGTTGAAAAGGCTTATGAACATATTTTACGCGGACAAAAAGGGGTAACCAACATGATGGTTGATTCCCGTGGAGTGGCTAAAGGGTCATATGCAAATGGTGCATATGATACAATTCCTATCCCCGGGGCCCGTTTAAAATCATCATTAGATATCGATATTCAAAAACTGGGCGAAAAGCTAATGCAGAATAAAGTGGGCAGCATTGTAGCAATAGAACCATCAACCGGTGAAATACTATGCTTTGTAAGCAGCCCAACGTATGATCCTAATTTAATGGTAGGCCGTAATCGTGGCAATAATGCGGATTCATTAAATAAAGATCCGTATAAGCCATTTTTTATAAGGCCTATTGGCGCTCATTACCCGCCCGGTTCGTCATTTAAACCGCTTAGTGCGCTTATTGCCTTGCAGGAAGGTGTTATTACTCCGCAAACTACTTATTATTGCCCGGGTTACTATATTTCAGGTAACAGGCGGATCAAATGTTTAGAGAAACATGGCCTTGTAAGCTTAAGCAGTGCTGTAGCGGGATCATGCAATGGTTATTTTTCAATGGTGTTTGAAAAGCTAATGAATGTATCCGGGTACAAAAATATTTCACCAACATTTACCGACTGGCGCACTAATGTGAACAAATTTGGACTGGGCTCAAAATTGGGGTTGGATATGCCAAATGAAAAGGGTGGGAATTTGCCTACTGCTTTAGTTTATGATAAAATTTACCACAAATGTGGCTGGCGTTCAAGCACTATTATATCATTGGCAATTGGACAGGGTGAAGTAGAAGCTACGCCATTGCAGTTAGCCAATATTGAATGTACCATAGCTAATCATGGGTTTTATTATACGCCGCATTTAATAAAAAGCGTTGGTACAAAAAATATGATAAGGCCAGAAGATACGGTAAAAAAATATGTTGGTATTGATGCGAAATATTTTGAACCCGTTATTGATGGCATGCAGGCAGTAGTTGAGAATGGTACCGCTATCCGGTCGAAAATACCGGGGATAGTGATGTGCGGCAAAACAGGCACTGCTCAAAACCCGCATGGTGAAGATCATTCTGTTTTTGTAGCCTTTGCCCCAAGAGATACTCCCAGGATAGCGATAGCGGTTGTGGTGGAAAACTCTGGAGAGGGCGCGCATTGGGCCGCGCCAATTGCCAGCTTTATTGTTGAAAAATATTTAAAGGGAAGCATTTCAAAACGTGAGACAGGTATAACTCCCGAATATTTTATGGAGGCAAACCGGCTCCCTGAAATTAATAATTATTCGCACAAACCAAAAGGAAAGCCATCACCTGCCGACAGTGTCAAAAACATAAAGAAAAATACTGATCAACCTAAAGTGAAAAGTGTGTTTCACAAAAACAAAAAAGATACCGTTAAATTTTTAGCAGTAAATAAAGGGAAATGAATAATCAACGCAGTTTCTTTTTTAACGTGGATTGGTTAACGGTGTTGATTTACCTTGCGCTATGTACCATTGGTTTGCTAAACATCCATTCAGCGGTATATGATGTGAAGCATCCGGACATTATTGACCTGGATACCAATTATGGGAAACAGTTTATATACATTATAGTTGCTATAGTAACAGGTATAGTTATATTATTACTCGAAAGTCGCATACTATCAGCATTGGCGCCTGCTATTTATGGTATCACTGTTTTACTGTTGATGCTGGTATTGGTTGTCGGCCGCAATGTAGGGGGCAACCAGGCATGGATATCATTAGGAGGAGGGTTTAGGCTGCAGCCCTCCGAGTTCGCAAAGTTTGCCACTTGTTTATTGCTGGCACGCTATTTAAGCGGAACAAATGTAAAAGTAACCGAACTAAAATCATTTTTAATTACGGCGGCTATTATAGGCTTTCCCATGTTACTGATCATGCTGCAGCCTGATATGGGCTCAACACTGGTATTTTGTTCGCTTATTTTTGTGTTGTATCGCGAAGGCCTCTCACCTTACTTCCTGATAATTGTGGGGTTGTTTATATTTTTGTTTGTAATAGCTATATTATATAATCCCTTATATGTTATTGCAGCGCTTGCGGCTTTTGCAGCTATAATAATGTGGTTATTTAAAAGGAATAAAAAGTTATTAATCACCCTGCTTGCCGGCCTGGTTTTATCTGTCGCATTTATTTTTAGCGTTAAGTTTATTTATAATAACGTTTTACAGCCCCATCAAAAAGTACGTATTGATATTATACTGGGTATAACTAAGGATCTGAGGGGCAAAGGCTATAATTTGAACCAATCAAAAATTGCTATAGGATCGGGTAAGTTATGGGGCAAGGGCTATTTACATGGCACACAAACTAAATACTCATTTGTACCGGAACAAAGCACCGATTTTATTTTTTGCACCGTTGGCGAAGAGTGGGGCTTTGCCGGTTCAGTAGTACTGCTTGGCCTGTATTTGTTTTTAATATTAAGGTTAATTATGATCGCCGAAAGGCAACGATCGCCATTTTCCCGTATATATGGCTATGGGGTGGCATCTGTAATATTTTTCCATGTAATGATAAACATCGGTATGACCATTGGTTTGGTACCGGTAATAGGTATTCCGCTGCCATTTATCAGCTATGGTGGTTCCTCTTTATTAAGTTTTACTATCCTGCTGTTTATACTGATTAAGCTTGATTCAAACAGGATGGGGATGATTTATGCTTGATAGTTAGTTGTAGAAGTTTAAAATGTTGTAAGGGTTATAAAGGTTTTAAATTATAATAGTTTTTCAACTCTTACAATCTCTCCCTGAACCAACTCACGCATACCGCCTCTTCAACAGTTCATAAAACTTCGCTGTAGTTTCGGGCTTATCTTCCCAGTGGTGTTTAGTATAGTAATTAGTTTTTAAAAAGTGGTCTGCTTCTTCAAAGGTGTTAAAGCGGTTTAATATTTCAATTGCCTCACTGTAAGCCAAACTATAGCCGTTAAAAAGATCTTTAACATACAGTAACTTGTCATTTAAGGTAGTTGCCGATTTAAGATCGCTAATTGGCAGCACAGTTAATTCAGCGCTTTCTTTGTTAGCTAATTGGGCTGATATTTTTTGATTAATAGTAAGAGTTTCTTCTTTATCCTGCTTTAATATTTGCGGTTTATCAGTTATGTTATCACCAGGCTGAGAGATAGCAACCGGGTTGTCTGTTTTTTCGGATTTATTTAATAACTCACCCTCTTCTTCAGCTATCCAGCTTTCATCCACTTCCAGTTCATGCCGTATAATTTCAGGCTCTTTTCTTATATAGGAATAATCATCACCGACAGATTCGGTAGTTAGGTCTATTTGCGTTGCAGGTTGATCATTTAAAGCATTGCCATTTAAATTAGCATGGTTTTTATCAGCAGCTATGTCAGTTTCATCAGATGGGGTGGCAGTTTTTTCTGCTGCGGATTTGGGCAATTGAACTAATGGTTCAAAAAACTTTTCCTTATTTACCTGTTGTGATGGCTCTTCCGGTTTAGTCAGGTTGTTTTGCAGGGTTAATTTGCGCAGCAATTCAATATTATGAGTTAAAAAGTGCGTATTGGCAATAAAAAATTCAAGTTCAAGATCATTTAGGCTACCCGGGGTATTTTGCAGGTATTGATATTGGTCATTTAACTCTTTTATAATTCCGCCTATCTTATTAAATACTTCCTGTTGCTTCATGGCTATACTATTAGAAAAATGCTTATCAAAAATAAGCATTAAATTGCTGATATTAGAAGTCTGGAAAAATTTACCATGCAGCTTACCGAAGACGTTTTTAAGAGGAAGAATGAGAGTGGCGGAAGCATTGAAGTAATTTGCGGATCAATGTTTTCGGGCAAAACGGAAGAATTGATAAGGCGGATAAATCGTGTTCGCATAGCTAAATTAAGCTTTCAGATATTTAAGCCTAAAAAAGATACCCGGTATGATGAAAAAGCAGTTGTATCACATAACGCTAATGCCATCACTTCAATACCGGTTGATAAATCGGCAACTATATTATTAAAGGCAGGGCATTCGCAGGTAATAGGTATTGATGAGGCCCAGTTTTTTGACGATAAACTCCCTGATGTTTGTAATATATTGGCACATAAGGGTGTAAGAGTAATTATTGCCGGCTTGGATATGGATTTTAAAGGCCGCCCGTTTGGCCCGATGCCGGCGTTGATGGCTATAGCAGAATCAGTAACTAAAGTACATGCGGTATGTGTAATATGTGGCAGCCAGGCTTTATACTCCTATAGGAAGGTGCCCGGTAAAAACCGGATATTACTGGGAGAAAAGGAAAGCTATGAACCCCGTTGCCGTATTTGTTATAATTTGATAATACCTTAAATAAATAGTATCGTAAAAATTACAGCAGTATATTAAACAAATAAATGTTTTTACAGTTATTAGGATAATATGAAAATCGGTTATGAACATCAGTGTAATTGACATTTTAACTTGCCAGGCCGATACAGATGAAACGCTTCAGATCGAATTAAAAAAGCTTAGTAAAGCCAGCTTATCAGAAGAGGGGTGCTTATCATACGAAATTTATGAATGCAACGAGCAAAAAGGTCAATATGTAATTATAGAATTATGGCAAAATAAGGGAGCTTTAAATAAGCACAAAGAATCGCCTCACTATAAATATTTTGTGCATATAGCCCCTGCGTTACTCATTAATCCTGCTGAAATTAAAACGTTAACCCGTTTAGTATAATAAATTAGCAGGTAATGCTAATTATTTATTAAAAAACACACAATTGCTAAAACAAAACGACTATCTTAAGGTGTTACTTATATTGTAAAAAAATATGGCGAAAAAGATATTGGTAATTGAAGATGAAAAAGACATTAGAGATACCATTGTTTATATATTGGAAGAGCAGGGTTACGAGGTAATTTCCTCTGAAGACTCAAAAATCCTTAAATCAATAAATAGCATTAAACCTGATATGCTATTGTTGGATAACTGGCTTACTGAATGGAAAAGTGATGCCAATGGACAGCAATTGAGTAAGCAATTAAAATCTAATCCCTCAACCAGTCATATCCCTATTATTATTATCTCCGCAGTAAATGATGTACAGGCAATTGCCGAAGCTGGTTTAGCTGATGGGTATTTAAGAAAGCCTTTTGATGTGGTAGAATTAATTGATATTGTAAAATTGCATCTTAAATAACCTGCGTGGTTACGCAAAATGTTGTGTACTTATTATTACTGGCAGAAGCCGAAATGAAAGCTTCCATAGCTTATTCCCACTAATTTGATTTAACCGCCGATGCCGCGTTTACATTTTTTATAAAGACAATGGCATCATAACCCTCGCTCCATTTATGTTGGATATACATTTGGCCGGTACCTGCTTTTGAAGCGTAGTTTGAACCAATAAAGTAGGAAGTAATAGTTTGATTTAAATAAGCTTTTATAGCAGGGTTAACAGAAGCGGTTTTAAAATCCAGTAAAAAATTAGGGGTATTGCAAAGAGCCAGCAACGCATCACTGTTGTTGGCCATTGTAACCGCTGGCACATCAAAATCTGAGGAACCGCCATTTTTTGAATCAATAGACCTCAGCCTGCCATTATTAAAGCATATGGCTAAAATATAGTAATTGTCTTTAAATTTTTCATTCAGGTATACACCCATCCGGCTTACACCTGTGCTGTTAATTACTTTGGTTAAATGTTCGTTATGCGCCGAAATAATCATTTTGCTGTTACCGGTGTAATTGTATATCCACTCCGCATTCTCAGCCATGTATTTATCGCGGATATCATTTTTTTGATTGGGATAAGGTGTGCCAGAGGGTAAAATATAGTCGGCATATTGCACTATTGTACGGGCAACGTGCTTATAAAATTCAGCTTCTTTTTTATCTGGCTGGGTAAATTTTACTGATCTTAATTGTACCAGCGCATTATTTATAGCTAATTTATCTTCGTCAGATAATGTGGCTGCGTTTTTACTTAGCGCGGAGAACCCTTGCTGCAATTCGGGTGTAAGCTGTTTGGTTTGGGTTAAATAAGCCGTTAACAGCGGGATAGCGTTATGGCTGGTGGTCATATCAAATCCGTATATCCTAACCTTATCTTTATCGGGCTTATTGCCATTGTATTTTTTCACCCATTCGGCCATATCAATAAATTCCTGAGTGGTCCAAACTACACTCCCCAAGGCTGTCATTGCCTCATGAATATCACCTTTGCCTGTAGTTACATAATCGTTCATTACCTGTGTGCCTGTAAAATCAGTTTCTGTCAGCAATGTTTTTATGCCCATTTCCTGCACCATAAATTCCAGCAGGCGTTGTTTAAAAGTAAAAAACTCATGCACCCCATGTGCCGACTCGCCCAAGCCTATTACTTTTTTATCCTTTAAAAATTTCTTTAGTGGTTGCAGATCATTAAAATCACCACCCGGAGATAACGATTTAAGCGGAATTAATTGGCTGTTGATAGCTGTGATCAGTTCATTTTGCGATTGCGCAGATAAACCTAACGGCATAAGCGCAGAAAGTAGAAGCATACTAACCATAAATAGATTTTTAAAAGGCATGCCGGAAGCAGTATAATTAGTTAAGGAAGTTAAGCTTTTATTTGGTTTTCTACAAATTCCTATATTATATGCTGCTACCGCTTAAAATGACAACATCAAAAAAAAATCCCGATCATTTTGACCGGGATCTATATATATATACAATATAAATTTTTAAGCCTTAGGCTAATTTAGCTAATTCTTCTGCCATGGCAGCGCCAATTTCCGCAGGTGATTCTACCACACGGATACCACACTCAGCCATGATTTTCATTTTAGCCGCTGCTGTATCATCAGCACCGCCAACTATTGCACCAGCATGGCCCATACGGCGTCCCGGAGGAGCTGTTTGGCCGGCAATAAAGCCAACTACTGGTTTGGTGCCATTTTCTTTGATCCAACGGGCTGCTTCAGCTTCCATGCTACCGCCAATTTCGCCTATCATAATGATGCCATGAGTGTCCGGATCGTTCATCAGCAGTTCAACCGCTTCTTTAGTAGGTGTACCAATAATAGGGTCGCCACCTATACCGATAGCGGTAGTGATTCCTAATCCGGCTTTAACTACCTGGTCGACTGCTTCATAGGTTAATGTTCCTGATTTGGAAACTACACCAACATTGCCTTTTTTAAAGATAAAACCGGGCATAATACCTATTTTACTTTCATCTGCCGTGATAATACCCGGACAGTTAGGGCCAATTAAACGTGAATCTTTATCAGTTAAATATTCCTTAACCTGTATCATATCCTTTGTAGGGATACCTTCAGTAATACAAACGATAACTTTAATACCTGCTTCGGCGGCTTCCATTATCGCATCTGCAGCAAATGCCGGTGGTACGAATATAATAGATACATTGGCGCCGGTTTGTTTAACTGCATCGGCAACTGTATTAAATACAGGCCTGTCCAAATGCTGTTGCCCGCCTTTACCCGGTGTAACACCACCAACAAGTTGGGTGCCATACGCTATCATTTGCGATGCATGGTATGTACCTTCATTGCCTGTAAAACCCTGAACGATAACTTTAGAATCTTTATTTACGAGAACACTCATTGGTTTTTTACTTTTTGTAGCGACAAAGCTAAAGTTATTGACTATAATGTCAAATAAAATTTTAGTCTTGATGCTATATAAATGTAATATTCTTAGGATAAACGAGATGCGCGTTTAGCTAATTGTTTTTAATGGCATTAAAAAGTAGTAGCTCAATGCTAATTTAACCGGCTACAATTTTAACATCCGGGCACTAATAACTTATTCCAAAAAAGCCATATCATCTGCTGTTAATTTGATATCAGCTGCTTTTAAATTTTCTTCAAAATGTTTTAATGAGGATGTTCCGGGTATTGGCAATATCCAGGGTGACCGGTGCAGCAGCCAGGCTATATTAATTTGTGCCGTGGTGGCATTATATTTTTTAGCAACTTCGGCAATTCTGTTATCATTTTTAGATATAGAAGTTAACAAAGAAAAATAAGGGATAAGCGGTATCTCATTTTCTTCACATAGAGCAAGCACTTCTTCACCTCCCCTGTTTTCTCCGTAAGGCAGTGTCACGGTAGTGCGTTGTGCATGGCCGTACATGTTTTCAACAGTAGCAATATTGCCCATTGCCATGGCTGTTTCCAATTCAGAGCGGTTTACATTGCTTACACCTACATGTAAAATTTTTCCTTCCTTTTGTAAGTCAAACATGGCATTCATTGATTCTTTAAAGGGTACATCACTTGCCATAACTCTAAAATGTACCAGCGAAATTTGTTCTAACTTAAGCGTACGAAGGTTATTATCAATACTGCTGCGTAAATTCTCCGGACTATTATAGGCTATCCAGCTTTTATCCGGCTTACGGGCACCGCCAACTTTTGTACAAATAACAAGGTCTGACGGATAGGGGTATAATGCCTCCGCAATTAAACGATTGGTTACATCCTCGCCATAATAGTCAGCCGTATCTAAAAAGTTAACACCACTATCAACAGCGTGCTTTAATATCTGTAAAGCTTCGGGCCTGTTTGGCGGTTCTCCATATATGCCCTCGCCTGTAAGGCGCATGGTGCCGTAGCCTAAACGTTTAACTTGTAATGGTTTATTGCTTTTGCCAGCAATAGTAATTGTTTCAGAAGTATTCATGAATGATGATATGTATTGGTAAACATGCAATAATAGAAATAGTTTATTAACAGCAGGTAAAGTTTATGCGCGGGATGAGCGACAATAATTAGTTTTTACATATTTGATATATCAAATTTTTAAAGTATTTTTGCAGCCCGTTTGTTACGGGTAAATAATTAAAAATCAAAGTATAATAATGCAACAGTACGAAATCGTGATCGTTCTAACCCCGTTGTTATCAGAAGAGACAGCTAAAGAGGCAAATGCCAAATACAGCAAGATCTTAACTGATGGCGGAGCCGAAATTGTCCAGGAGGATAATTGGGGTTTGAGAAAACTAGCGTACCCTATTCAAAAGAAAACAACAGGGTACTATCACTTAACTGAATTTAAGGCTCCGGGTGAATTAATTAATAAATTGGAGATCGAGTTAAGGCGCGATGAGCGTGTTTTGCGTTTCCTTACCATTGCTTTGGATAAACATGCCACAGCATACAATGATAAGAAACGTAGCGGTGCTTTCAATAAATCTAAACCTAAAACAGAGGAGGCAGCCCACTAATGGCAAATGATCAGATTAAATACGTTACCGCCCCTAAAGTAGAGGATACACGTAAAAAATATTGCCGTTTCAAAAAGAACGGTATCAAGTATATCGATTACAAAGACGCTAACTTTTTATTAAAGTTTATTAATGATCAGGGTAAAGTATTACCCCGCCGTTTAACCGGAACTTCATTAAAATTTCAGCGTAAAGTAGCACAGGCTGTTAAGCGTGCACGCCACATCGGTTTATTACCTTATGTTACAGATTCATTAAAATAAACAGGAGGTAAAACAATGGAAGTTATTTTAAAACAAGACGTAAAAAACCTGGGTGATAAAGACGATGTAGTAAACGTTAAACCAGGTTATGGCCGTAATTACCTTTTACCTAAAGGCTACGCCATATTAGCTACGGAGTCTGCCCGTAAGGTTTTAGCCGAAAATCTGAAACAAGCTCAGTTTAAACAAGAAAAGATCCGCAAGGATGCTGATGCTATAGCTGCCCGTTTAGAAGGGGTAACTCTTCATATTGGTGCTAAAGCTGGCGAAAGCGGTAAAATTTTCGGTGCCATCAACACTATCCAAATTGCTGATGCATTGAAAAAAGAAGGTTTCGATGTGGATCGCCGTCGTATTACTTTTGATCAGGAGCCAAAATTTGTTGGTGATTATGTTGCCAATATTAACCTGCATAAAGAAGTAAAAGTTCAGGTTCCATTTACAGTAGTAGCTGAGTAATTAGCTCCTCTAAATCTTCCTGTGAAGGGAGACTTTAAATAAATTTTAAAAGGTGTTTTGTGAAAGCAAGACACCTTTTTTTATGATTGATCGTCATTCTGAGCGATAGCGAAGAATCCTCTTCAAGCGAAGGTAACGCTAATGCATATCCGGAGCAGAAGATTCTTCGCTATCGCTCGGAATAACAGGTCAACAAATCAGAATGACAGGTCAACAATCTGAAATAAAAAGCCTTATTTTTGCCGCCAGTATGTTAAAGCTAATCCTTCGCATTTTAAAGCTGTTTGTGATATTTTTTATAGGTATAACAGTATTTTGGGTTTTGTTATACCGCTATGTTAATCCACCGTTTACCTGGCTGATGATCACCCGGGGATTTGAACGTAAATCAGATGGCAAGGATTGGAAAATTGATAAAAAATGGGTGAACTT
>JAQBOY010000436.1 GCA_028287805.1 Mucilaginibacter sp. | reverse complement strand
GCTACTATATTATTTGATACGGGCAGCCCTTCTGTTTCTGTAATAGAAAATAGCGCAGCTACCAGCAATATAACTACTTTGCCGGCAAACACTAATGTAACGTTAACTACCTCCAAGGGATTTAGTTATCAATACACCACCTCCAGTACGTCTAATTTAACGCAGGTTGAAAAACCGTCCTATTCATTAGATACCAGGACGATTTTTAATATTGATTTTTTTATCAGTAATGAATATTTACTGGATTACGCAAATCATCAGATTGGATTAAAAAACAATTAAGTTAGGTGATTGAGTAGAGGAGGCAAAAGTTATATTTATATAACTCCGGCTATCTAAATATCTTAATCATTTATAACAGTTCTTTTAATACTGTATCTTTTCGGCTACATTTTAAATTTTTATTAATCAATAGAGGAATTTTTTAAAGTTTGTATTACATTAGTGCCCTGTATAGCATAAACCACTATAAATCCAACTATATCATCAAATTAGTTCCATAGCCTTTCATAATAATTTGCCGGGCTATGTAATCGATTGCAATAAACTTAAAAATGAAAAAACTACTCTTTTATTTGGCCATGTTAATAAGCGGTATATTACATGCCAATGCTGAAAATGGTTATAATTTATGGCTCAGATACAATAAAGTAAGCAATAAGGCCTTATTTGATCAATACCGCCTTTCGATTACACAAGTTGTTTTCCCAGGTAAATCCACAACGCTAACAGCGGCGCAAGATGAGCTGGCTGCCGGGTTGAAAGGATTGTTGCTGTTGAATCTCCCCCCGGCAGCAACTATTACGGCGAACGGGGCTCTCCTTATCGGAACGCCGTCTTCATCCAAATTAATAGCCTCGTTGCCTATTAGTGCAGCGTTAAAAGAAGCTGGGCCTGAAGGTTATATCATCCGCACTTCAATGGTAAATGGCAAATCGGTTAGGGTAATAGCTGCCAATACAGATGTTGGGGTATTGTATGGCGTATTCAATTTTTTAAAGCTGTTACAAACAGAGAAGAGCATTAAAACGCTTGCTATTACTGAATTTCCGCATACTAAACTCCGTTTGCTTAACCATTGGGATAACCTTAACGGATCAGTTGAAAGAGGGTATGCTGGTAAGTCTTTATGGAACTGGGCGCAATTACCCGGTACAATAGATCCGCGTTACCGTGATTACGCCCGGGCTAATGCATCAATAGGCATAAATGGTACCGTATTAACCAATGTAAATGCCAATGCTCAAATTTTAACTAAAGATTACCTGGCAAAGGTTGCCGCATTGGCCAATGTTTTCAGGCCGTATGGTATAAAAGTATATCTTACCGCTCGTTTTAGCGCACCTATTGAGATTGGGGGCTTAAAAACTGCTGATCCTCTTGACCCGGCTGTTAAAAAATGGTGGGCGGATAAAGTTGATGAGATATATACCTATATCCCTGATTTTGGGGGGTTGTTAGTAAAAGCAAATTCTGAGGGTGAGCCTGGACCGCAAAATTATGGACGTGGCCATGTTGAAGGTGCAAATATGTTTGCTGATGCTTTGGCGCCCCACGGCGGATTTATTATGTGGCGGGCTTTTGTATATGATGAAAAAGTTGCTGATGACCGTACAAAACAAGCCTATACAGAGTTTCATCCACTGGATGGCAAGTTTAAACCCAATGTGATTGTACAGATAAAAAATGGTCCGCTTGATTTTCAGCCGCGCGAGCCTTTTAGCCCATTATTTGGTGCTATGCCAAAAACCCCTGAAATGATGGAGTTTCAGATTACCAAAGAATATTTGGGCCAGGCCACTAACCTGGCTTACCTGGCGCCAATGTGGAAAGAGTGTCTGGATTCAGATACTTATAGTAAAGGTAAAGGATCAACTGTGGCTAAGATTGTTGAAGGCAAGCTGGAAAATCATTCCATATCTGGAATGGCCGGAGTTGCAAATATTGGTAACGATATTAACTGGTGCGGCAATATTTTTGCGCAGGCAAACTGGTATGCTTATGGCAGACTGGCCTGGAACCCGGAACTAACCTCAGCAGCTATTGCTGATGAATGGATCAGGATGACATTTAACAATGATAAAAGCTTTGTTGAGCCGATAAAACAGATTATGCTTACTTCCAGAGAGGCAGTTGTAAATTATATGACACCGCTTGGTTTGCATCACCAAATGTCCCGCGGCGTGCATTATGGCCCCGGTCCGTGGGTTACAGGAGGACGGGCTGATCAAACATCAATATATTATAACCGCGCCGATTCTATAGGTATTGGCTTTGACCGGACTTCTAAAGGAAGTAATGCTGTTTCCCAGTATTTCCCGCCGGTTAGAAATGTGTTTGAAAATGTTAATACCACTCCTGATGAATATCTTTTGTGGTTTCATCACTTGCCCTGGAACTATAAAATGAAATCAGGCAAAACTTTATGGATAGAATTAATAGAGCATTATAACATGGGGATTGACTCGGTTAAGAACATGCAGAAAGTTTGGGATAGTATGGAATCAAAAGTTGACCCTGAACGTTTTAAAGAAGAAAAACACGCGCTTGCCATACAGGAAGATGACGCTGAAACCTGGAAAGGTGCTTGTTTATTATACTATCAAACTTTTTCCAGGCTACCTATTCCCGATAAATACGGTAAGCCGGCACATGATTTAGATTATTATAAAAAGCTACGTTTAAATCCGAACAGATAAAAATTAAGGCTTCTTCAGAAGAGAACAAGCCCTTTGCATTATAGTGCAAGGGGTTTGTTGTTTTAGTTAGTAACATCCCACTTGCTAATCGCTTCAAGGTTGCATCCCCACAGGGTTAATGACAGTTTCCCGTATTCCGATTATTTAAAGTTTGATATTGGAGTTATGGCTAAGTGTCTCCGGGTTTTAAAATCTGAAACCTTAAAAAGAATAAGACACAGAGTTACCACCATTTTAAAGGGAATTCAATTTGATTAATGGAGCCAACTATTAAATCGGGCTTAAATGCGTAGTGGCCAAGGTGCTCCTTTTTTGCTATTCCTGATAAAACTAAAATTGTTTTATAGCCCATTTGAACACCGCCTTGTATATCGGTTTCCATGGTATCGCCAATCACCGTTGTTTCTGCGGTTTCCAGTCCCAAATATTTTCGGGCCGAACGCATCATCACCGGGCTTGGTTTTCCGGTAACAAAGGCTTTTCGGCCGGTAGCTTCCTCTATCATGGCTGTAGTTGCTGCAATTCCTAAATTATTCCAGCCCGGTTTTTTAGGCGA
>JAQBOY010000254.1 GCA_028287805.1 Mucilaginibacter sp. | reverse complement strand
GCCAACACTTCTTTTACCTGTTCAGCTGCTTCTTTAAGCAATATAGCCGAGTAAACTTTTAAACCAGAATTATCAATCAATTCTTTAGCTTCTTTAGCATTGGTTCCCTGTAAACGTACAATAATTGGTACCGGGATGTTGCCTATTTCTTTGTAAGCGTCAATTACACCCTGTGCAACACGGTCGCAACGAACAATACCACCAAAAATGTTGATCAGTATAGCTTTTACATTAGGATCGCTTAATATGATATTAAAACCGGCTTTAACAGTTTGCGCGTTTGCAGTACCGCCAACATCTAAAAAGTTAGCTGGTTCACCGCCGGCAATTTTAATAATATCCATAGTTGCCATGGCCAAACCTGCACCGTTAACCATACAACCTACGTTACCATCAAGCTTTACATAGTTAAGGTTTGATTTACCCGCTTCAACTTCTGTAGGGTCTTCCTCATTGGTATCACGCATTGCGGCATAGTCAGGATGACGGTATAAGGCGTTATCATCAAGGTTTACTTTAGCATCTACCGCTAATATTTTATTATCTGATGTTTTTAATACCGGGTTAATTTCAAACATGGAAGAGTCTGTAGCATCATAAGCTTTATAAAGCGCTGCGATGAACTTAGTCATGTCTTTAAAAGCATCGCCAGACAGGCCTAAGTTAAAAGCTATTTTACGGGTTTGAAAGGCCTGTAAGCCAACTTTCGGATCTACCTCTTCCTTGAAAATCAAATGAGGGGTATGCTCAGCTACTTCTTCAATATCCATACCGCCTTCAGTTGAATACATAATGATATTACGGCCTTTAGCACGGTCTAACAAAACGCTGATATAAAGCTCTTTAGTTTCACTTTCGCCTGGGTAATACACATCCTGGGCAACTAATACCTTACGTACTAATTTACCTTCAGCACCCGTTTGCGGCGTAACTAACTGCATGCCTAAAATATTAGAAGCTCTTTCTTTAACCTCATCCAGGTTTTTGGCTAATTTTACACCACCGCCTTTTCCGCGACCACCGGCATGTATCTGGGCTTTAATTACCACCCAGCTTGAATTATAGTCTTCCTTTAATTTTTTAGCAGCTTCTACAGCTTGTTCAACAGTATCGGCAACTATGCCTTCCTGAACTCTTACACCAAAACTTTTTAAAATGGCTTTACCCTGGTATTCGTGAATATTCATGTTGTTTCGAAGATTTGCGGTAAATCTACATTTTTTTTGATTGAATTGAATAGTAAGTTAAAATTGTTGCAATAATGATATAACGGTGATAATAAGGTTGTAATAGCGGCGGGAGTTATAATGGTATATTTCACAATACAGCCGCGACAACCTTTTAAGTTCTATAACTAACCTCTACTATAACATTTACCCAACCTCTGCAACTTTTCCTCCCAAACAGTTACCTTTGTGCATGCTAAAAGCACAGTCTATCCGTAAGTCATACGGGCAACTTCAAATATTAAAGGGTGTAGATCTTGCTGTAGAACAAGGTGAAATTGTAACTATTGTGGGAGCTTCCGGAGCCGGAAAAAGCACCTTATTAAATATTTTGGGTACTTTGGATAAGCCCGATTCGGGACAATTAGTTATAAATAATAAGGAATTAAACCAGCTAAGCAATAAAAACCTGAGCGCTTTCAGAAACCGGGAAATTGGTTTTATATTTCAGTTTCACCATTTATTAGCTGAGTTTGATGCCATTGAAAATGTATGTATACCTGCATTTATTGCGGGTACCTCACGTGCTGAAGCTGAAAAAAGAGCTGTTGATCTGCTGCAATTACTTGGTTTAGACGGACGGCTTCATCATAAACCCAACGAGCTATCAGGTGGCGAGCGGCAAAGGGTCGCCGTAGCACGTGCGCTAATCAATAACCCGGCATTGATATTTGCTGATGAGCCTTCAGGTAACCTTGATTCGGCAAATGCGCTTGAGCTGCACCAATTATTTATTAGGTTGCGTAAAGAGTTTAACCAAACTTTTGTAATTGTTACGCATAATGAAGATTTGGCCGATATTTCAGACCGTAAGGTTTTAATGAAAGATGGTTTAATTGTTCAATAAGACAATAATCAATGAATATTTTGATAACCGCGGCTACTTCTGTATCCGCCCATCGTCTTAAAAATAAATTAAATGATCAGCCTGTTTTATTAGGTGACCATTTGGAGTTACCCGCGTTTATGCTGGCTTCCGGTAGTGTGATCAGTCTGCCTACCCCTAATTCAGCTGCTTACACACATGAAATGCTGACATTGTGCCTGGATAACGATATTAACACGGTTTATATATTTCGCGCTGAAGAAGCCCGGCTTTTACTGAAAGCCAGGCAATTGTTTAAAGAATATGATATTACATTAATACAGAGTGATGAAATATAGCGATATTGACAATCGTAAAAAGGCGTTTCTGTTTGAATTGGATGATGTTATTTATCCTGAAAAGGATTATTTATTCCAGGTTTACTATTTATTTGCCAGTTTATTAGAGTATACCGAACTAATAGATGCAAAAGCTATAACCGATGTGATGATAAATACGTATATAGCAGGAGGGAAGGATACCGTTTTTGATATAGTGAAAGAAAAGTTTGGAATTGATGAAAAATACCGGGTTAACTTTTATCATCTGCTGCTTACTGCTAAACTTCCTTTAAAATTATTAGTTTATAAAAACATATTGAATTTAATGCAGGAAATTGTGGTTGACAGGAAACAATTATTTGTTGTAACTAACGGCAATCCGGCACAACAATTAAATAAGATCAAACAAACCGAATGGAATGGATTGGAGCCCTATTTAACCTGTTATTTTGCGGAGGAGGTTGTGCCTAAACCCGAACCTGATGTTATTGATCTGTTGCTGAAGGAACATAATTTACAACGGAGAGATATTATAATGATAGAAAACAGCGAAACCGACAGACTTTGTGCTACCGCTTGTGGAATTGATTATTTAAATGTAAGTGAGTTTTTACAGTAATTAACATGATTATTAATTTAGCTATTACGTCCCAGTTGAAAAGAATGAAAAAAACAATTTATCTGTTGATTATATTTTCAACGGGATTAGCGGTGTCATGTAAAAAAAGCAGTAAATCGCCTGATCCTATAGCTCCTTCAAAAGTTGGTTCCACACTTGATCTGATTAAAGATTCTGTTTATTTATATGCTAAAGAGGATTATTATTGGTACGATGCTTTGCCAACTTATGCTCAGTTTAATCCGAGAAGCTTTACCGGAACAGCCGATATAGATGCTTTAAATAATGAGGTTAACGCTATTTCTCAATATAAAATAAACCCGCAAACCAAATTGCCTTATGAGTATTATGCATCCGCCCCCGGAGAAGCTAAATATTCATTTATTGATAATGGGGAAGCATCTACTGCACTTAATGGGGTAAAAGGCGATTTTGGTTTCGCCCCTATATATATTAATATTACAACTACTGATCTGCGTGTAAAATATGTATATCCCGGTTCTCCGGCAGATTTAGCCGGTATAAAACGTGGTTACCGCATTACTGCTATAAACAATAATACCAATTTTTCTTATGATGGTAGTACAGGACCAAATGTGCAGTTTGTGATCAATGCCTATTCTAATAGCAACACAATCACTATGACGTTGGTAAAATTTGACGGTACATCCATGAATGTGAGTTTGAATGCAACAAACTATGCTGTAAATCCTGTTTTATACAGTAAAGTATACGATGAAGGTAATGGCCATAAAGTGGGTTATATTGTTTTTAACAGCTTTACCTCTGATGCTGTGGCTGACCCGCGATTAAATACCGCTTTTAATGATTTTAGTGCGAATGGCGTTACTGATCTGGTGGTGGATCTGCGTTATAACGGTGGTGGCTATGTATCAACTGCCGAATATTTAGCTAACCTGATTGTTCCTGCCGCAAAAAGCGGTACATTAATGTATAATACTTATTTTAATGATGTTTTAACCAATAATAAAGAATCGTTATTAGCTAACCAGGTACGTGTTGATCCCACTACTCACCAATCTTATAACTATGCTCAATTTGACTATAGTGTTGCCGGTAATGCCGTAAAATTTTCAAAAGTGGGCTCATTTAATGTGAGCCGGGTGTTTTTTATTATAACAGGTTCAACAGCATCAGCCAGCGAACTCACTATAAATAACTTAATACCCGTAATGGATGTTAAGTTTATCGGATCAACAAGTTATGGTAAGCCGGTGGGCTTTTTTGATGTTGATATTAATAAGTATCAGTTGTACATACCTGAATTTGAAACAAAAAATTCTGCCAATCAAGGTGGGTATTATACAGGTATGACACCGGGTTCAAGCGCTTATCCGGGTATACAGGATCTTGATGATGTAACTAAAGAGTTTGGCGACCCATCAGAAAAGTTGTTGGCATATGCCTTAAATTATGTTAAAACAGGTACTTATACTGTTCCAACACAGGGTGTAGCCAGTACAAATAACATCGGTTTAAGATCTTTTTCCATTAGCCAGGCAAATTCAGCTGCCAGAGCATTAGAGAAGAATCAATTTAGCGGGATGATATTTAATAAGCCATTGAAAAAGAGAAAATAATTAATCCGCCAGTTCACGCATATCTACAGGTACAACACGCGATATACCCTGTTCAACCATAGTTACGCCATAAATCAGGTCGGTACTGGCGATGGTGCGTTTGTTATGTGATACAATAATGAATTGCGAATCTTTTGAAAATTCGCGGATGATATTATTAAACT
>JAQBOY010000252.1 GCA_028287805.1 Mucilaginibacter sp. | reverse complement strand
TTATAAAATTAACTGGTTTATTTAAAAACTTATTCATAATTTGAGGGGCTCAACCAAAGCCTCTTTTTTTTTTATGGTTTATATCGAAAATAAAAAAACAAGTGAACAAAGTATTGTCACAATAAATTTATGGATAAATGAACCTAAAAAAGAATTATATGAAGTAGTGCAAATAGTTGATTTGGGCACGTTTTATGAAAATCCTAAATATTTACATGATAAGATCAAAAACCTCGGATTAGTAGAAAAATCAGAAGCTTTATTAAATATAAAATATAATAGTAAAAAATTCTTTTTTGTTCCAATACCAGACATTAAAGAGGCATATTCTAAATTGGAAATACTCCAAGATTTAGATTTTTATTGCGGTGTTTCGCTTCAACAAATAAAAAGATTCACACCTGGAATAGACTCAAAGAGTGTAACTATAGCAGGATTAAATGCAGAGGATGTTTGGTTCGTTTTAAAAATACTTAATGAAAAAAAATTTATTACATTAAGGGATCTGTGCTGCATTACACAATTAGGCCGAAAATATTTGTCAGAACATTATTTTGATCGTCACCTTGAGCCTAATACAATTCCTAATAAAACACAAATAACGCCTCAAATAATTAAGGAAAAAGCTGGAACTATGCTTGTAAAAATATTCAAATGGCTTTCTAAAAAAATAGATGTCATAATCATGGGTATTATTATTACAGTTGTTGGAGGATGTTTACTTGTTTGTGTTATTAATTATTTAACTGGAAAGGGATTTAAAATTTAATTTTCAAACTGAGACACTACCCTGATGGTTAACCAACTCAAAATTAATCATCCGGGTTTCGAAATAAAATATACTGGAATTTCTGAATAGATTTGCAGTACACTACACTGCATTATGAAACTTAACAATAGTAGTTTTAAGATAGATGTTACTTCTGAAATAGGCAATCTGCGTGCGTTATTGATTCATAGCCCTGATGATGGATTGGGCAGAGTAGTGCCTTCAAAAGCGCAGGACTGGCTGTTTGAAGATATTGTGCATTTGGATAGTATGCGCAAAAACGAATATGATTATTACGTTAAACTATTACTGTATTTTCTCGATCCGGATAAAATTAAAGGTAAGCTGCAAAAAATTGATGCGAAAGATAGTAACAGATCTTTTTTTAAACCGGATAACGCAAACTTCCATGCTTCCACTAAAGTTATAGAAATTCAAACCCTGCTGGCTGATATTTTAGAAGAGTCTGATATCCGCATAAAGTTAGTAGCCTCAGTTTGCGCCATTGAAAGCTGCAATTATCGTTTACAACAAATATTAATAGATACAGATCCGGTTAATTTGGCCAAAATATTTATTTCAGGCTCAATTAATAATGATGAAATGATATTTGCACCTATTCCTAACCTCATTTTTTCAAGAGATATAGGTATTGCCATTAATAACTACATGCTGCTAAATAAGCCTGCTAAAAAAGCCCGGTCACGCGAAACGCTGCTGTTGCGTTATATATTTTTTAATCATCCTTTATTTGCGGCTTACCGGGATAATATATTAGAGATCCCCGAAACGGTACAACACTTTTTACGCCCTGGTGAGGATCATGACGAAAAAACAACTTTAGAGGGCGGTGATGTAATGATGGTAAGCCCCGACCATTTAATAATTGGCTGTAGCGAGCGTACTTCAACCAGTGGCGCTAATGAGGCTATTAAATTATTATTTGAGAAAAATGTTGTAAAAAAAATAACTATAGTAAAAATTCCGCATAAGCGCGATTATATGCACATTGATACGGTATTTACACAGGTAAAACGCAATGTTTGGGTACTGCTGCGTTCACTATCCATTACAGAAAGTCCGGTTGAAGACCATGATCCGCTGTCGTGGTTTACTGATAAAAAATCAAAAAATAAAACCGAGATCGTTCAGTTTGAGCCAGGTAGCAAACCAACAACATTTGACTGTATTGAAGACTTACTAACGGATATTAGTGAGAACGATTTAAAAAGCACGGAAAAAACTAAATTCATTTACTCTGGTAATAACACTTTCCCTTATGATGCCCGTGAACAATGGACTGATTCCTGTAATTTATTAGCCATAAAAGAAGGTATAGTATTGGGTTATGACCGTAATGATAAAACTATTGAAGCTTTTAAAAAGAATGGCTTTAAAATAATTAAGGTAAAGGAATTGCTTAAAAAATTTGAGGACAATGAGTTAGACCCCGAAAACATGAAGGATACGTTAATTTTAATGCCTTCGGCAGAACTTTCCAGGGCCCGCGGTGGTTTTCATTGTATGAGTATGCCACTATTGCGGGATGCGGTATTATAGGTATTGTATAATGACTAATAAGCAATGACAAATGAACCAATCCACATCTAATATATTGATGATCCGGCCGGTTAGTTTTGGCTTTAATGCACAAACTGCCGAAAGCAATGCTTTTCAAAACCATGATGCCGGTCAGCAGCAGGTACAGGAAAAAGCGGTACAGGAATTTGACAGCTTTGTACAAACATTGAAGGACAATGGTGTTAATGTATGTGTTATAGTAGACACTATTGAACCGCATACCCCTGATTCCATTTTTCCTAACAATTGGGTATCCTTTCATGCCGACGGTAATGTATTCTTATATCCCATGCAGGCTGAAAACCGTCGTTTGGAGCGCCGCGAAGATGTTATCAGAAAATTGGAAGAAGAATTTAAAGTAAAGCATGTTATTGACCTCAGCCGGTTTGAGCACGAAAATAAATTTCTGGAAGGTACAGGAAGTATGGTGTTTGACAGGGTCAATAAAATCGCCTATGTCTGTATCTCACCCCGCACAAATGAAGAAGTATTAACTGTTTTTTGCAAAAAAACCGGCTATAAAGCGGTGAGCTTTCATGCGAATGACCAGCAAGGTTTGCCCATTTACCACACCAATGTACTAATGGCTATCGGCACTATGTTCGCTGTTATTTGTTTGGATAGTATTACCGATAAACGAGAAAGAGAGACAGTTATCAATTCGCTTAAATTAACTTATAAAGAGGTTATAGCCATATCATTCGAGCAAATGAACCAGTTTGCAGGTAATATACTGGAAGTGAAGAACAAAGCCGGTAAAACATTAATTGTGATGTCGCAAAATGCTTATCAGGCCTTTAATGAACAACAAAGAGCTACCCTATCAAAATATGGTAAAATCATTTATGCTGCTATTAATACCATTGAGCATATAGGTGGCGGCAGCGCCCGGTGTATGATAGCAGAAGTGCATTTACCGGTTGGTTCATAAGATAAATTAAACCTATGGCGGTGTCCTCACCGCCACTTACAATCAATCTCTTTCGATTGCTGCGACGAGTGCTAAAATGGCTTTTGCGATTGCATCACTTAGGTATCGCAATATAAAAGCTTACCCATGTTAAGCACTGTTGTAAACGAGAGCAAGCAGAGCAAAAATTACTAAATCATCACGCCTTGCGTACAAAAACCAATGACTAATGACGCAATGACTAATGACTAAATAATAATTACATTCCGTCCATAAAATTTGTGCTTATATTTAGCGGTTAATCCCGTTAAAAAATTACATTTTTGCGAAAATTTTATTAGATGCAGAGTTACCAGGAATTTCTTGATCTTAGTGTAGGCTTTCCACAGGAAGGTTTTGAGATCATTGATGATGAATTATATTTTCATGACCTTAATTTAATGGAGATGATTGAAACGTATGGCACTCCCCTGCGTTTTACTTATCTGCCAATGATCTCCAAAAAAATACAACAGGCAAAGCTGTTATTTCAGCAGGCTATTGTTAAAAATAACTATCGCGGCAGCTATAAATATTGCTATTGTACCAAAAGCTCGCATTTTAAGCATATTGTTGAGGAAGCATTAAAGAATGATATTCACATAGAAACATCATCAGCGTTTGATATGCCGATGATAGATACGTTAGAGAAAAAAGGCGCCCTTAATAAAGATGTGACCGTTATCTGTAACGGTTTTAAAACCTTTCAATACAAGCAGTATATTATTGACATGCTGCACGATGGGTTCAAAAACATCATCCCGGTACTGGATAATAAAGAAGAGTTTAACCTGTATGATGATGAGGTGGAGATGAGTACCCCGTGTAACCTGGGTATCCGCATAGCCGCTGAAGAGCAGCCCGACTCGCAATTTTACACATCGCGTTTGGGTGTGCGTATGGAGGATATTATTGATTTTTATTATAACAAGATAGAAAGCAATCCCAATTTCCAGGTAAAGCTGCTGCATTTCTTTATTAATTCGGGTATTTCTGATACACCGTATTACTGGAACGAACTGGAAAAGTATGTTACCCTATACTGCAAATTCAAAAAGATAAATCCGCATCTGGATACTTTGGATATCGGCGGTGGTATGCCTTTTAAAGACTCCCTGGTTTTTGATTTTGATTATGAATACATGATCAATGAGATTGTAAGCCGTATCAAAGAGATCTGTGCCGATAATGATACGGAAGAACCGGATATTATTACCGAATTCGGTAAATATACCGTGGCCGAAGCTTCCGGGATATTATATAAGGTTTTGGGCCGTAAACAGCAAAACGACCGTGAAAAATGGCTGATGCTGGATGGATCATTCATCACTAACCTGCCGGATGTTTGGGCCCTCAATCAAAAATACATTTTGCTGCCCATAAATAACTGGGATTCTGAATATGAACGGGTTAACCTCGGCGGCATCACGTGCGACGGGCAGGATTATTATAACCAGGAAGCGCATATGAACAGCGTGTTTATGCCAAAAACGCGTAAAGTACAATACCTGGGCTTTTTTAATACCGGCGCTTACCAGGAAGTATTAAGCGGATACGGTGGCATACACCATTGCCTGCTGCCTTCCCCTAAGCATGTTATCATTCGCCGTAACCGGGATGAGACATTTAATTTTGAAGTATTTGGTGAAGAGCAGAACAGTAAGCAGGTGCTGAAGATATTAGGTTATACTACTTAATTTAGTCAATAGTCCTGAGTCTTGAGTCATTAGTCAATTAATTGTTGATTATAGACTCAAGACTAAGACTTAAAAAGCCCATATTTCAAAATACAGTAAATGGCCCTAACGCCGTCCTTCCACCCTATTTTCTTACCTTCTTCATAGGTACGGCCGTAATAGGATATCCCTACTTCATATATTCTTATTTTAGGTACCCTGGCAATTTTTTGGGTAACTTCAGGCTCAAAGCCAAAGCGTTTTTCGGTAAGCTTAATGGATTGGATAATTTTGGTATTAAACA
>JAQBOY010000385.1 GCA_028287805.1 Mucilaginibacter sp. | reverse complement strand
AATCCTAATAACACTACAAACCATATTGATATATCTGTAGTATGGCCCAAAAAAGTAACTTTCCCATGGGCAAAAATGATTAGCAATGTGAAAACAGCTCCCAAAATGGTACAGAACCTTAATGCATTTACCTGGCTGATATATTGAGGGATGACAACAATTCCTATTATATAACCACTAATGGTTGCGAATAAAGTATAAGATGGAAAAACTTTGGCCTCCATTAATGGGATATGCATAGAGTTAGCGTATCCTATAATTGTATCAATAGCGATAACCTGCGTACCCACATGCAGAAAAATGGCTAATGCTCCTAATATGAGGTGCGGAAAGTGAAATATATTTTTCTTGCCCGAATTGGCATTAGCAATTTCAAAACTTTCCTGTTCTGTATCAATTTCGGGCAGTGGTGAATAACGTATAAAAACTCCTAATATCAGTAGTACTACCCCTGTAAAAGCATAAGGAACAATTACTCTTCGAATCAATTCATCCAGCGCTTCATTTTTTTGCGTTACATTCATTAAGGGCAACTGTTTAAACAGGTGGCTATCTGTAACCTTAAGTACTACGCTGGCAAATAATAAAGGTGCTAATATCCCCGCACCCTTGTTACAAATACCCATTATACTAATACGTTTAGCCGCTTTTTCTTTTGAGCCGAGAATGGTTACATAAGGATTAGCGGCCGACTGCAAAACGGCCAGTCCGGTTCCAATGGTAAAAAGACCAAGTAAAAAGGCTTCATAGGTTCTGCTTAAAGCAGCTGGTATAAAAATAAAAGCCCCAATAGCCATTACCCAAAGGCCAAGCATTATCCCCTTTTTAAAACCTACTTTTTTAAGTAAAAAAGAAGATGGGACCGACATGATAAAATAAGAAATATAAAAGGCGAAGGCTACTAAATAGGATTGAAAATTGGATAATTCGCAGGCTATCTTAAAGTACGGAATTAAAATAGAATTTACCCAGGTAACAAAACCGAATATGAAGAATAACACCCCAATAATAAGCATTGAAGTAAAAGTCTCCCTTCCACTTAAAGAACTCGCCTCTTTCGCTATTCCCCTTTTTACTCCTATAGCCATTTAAACATTAGTTAGTCAATAAAACAATTATTTACCTATTACGTGTACGTACCCGATATATTAAAAAAAAGAGGATTAATACTTCCTCAATTTTGAAGCCCAATTAATGATACAGGTATGTTAAACAAACTATTAAATTCAATATTTACATTCCCGAAGTTCATTTTCATGGCTTATTTTTAAAAGTATAAATCATTTCCGTTTACGTACCCGAAAGATAGAAACAATTTTTTATTTATCAAAAAAAAATTACACTTTTTTTACTTTTTATTGGAATAAATGATAGTTATTCTAATAAAAAGTAAAAAGAATTGAAAAAATCCATAAAAAAATAGGCTATTTGTAAAAAAAATTCTTCTAATATTTATAAAAACCCACTATTTCAAGTACGAATCAGGTAATTTTATAATGGAAGGCGCTTTTTTGTGTAGATAAATTTAAATTACCGATTAATAATACAAGAATCGGTCATTTAATAGGAGAAGTTTTGTTCGCTAAAATAGTTAAACGGAGTTTAGAAGTACTATCTATTAATTTCGGTAAAAAAGATAATTTTCTTTGGTAATAATATCTATCGGCATAAAATAAGTTTTACTTACAGCCACATCTAATACCAGGTTTTGGTAAAGGGCCATAATTCCTCTATAACCTTGCTCTTGTGGTTTTTGGCAAATAAGAAAATCAATTACATCATTTTTAAGATATTCGATATTCTCCTGCAAAAAATCGTAGCCAATTAACCGAATATTTTTTATTGAAGATTTTTCTAAAAACTGGGCTACCGAAAACACCCTGGAATTGGTTACAAAAACAGCCCCAATATCTGAATGAGTAGTTAGTAACTCATCAAGTAGTGATGCAACAGAATTATAATCTGTTTGCCTGATATCGGCTTTTATTATTTCATTCTTTTTATTATTATCCTGAAAATAAGCTCTGAAACCCTCCTCTTTTCTCAAAAGGTGGTGATAATTGTCTATTTCTTTAGAAATGTTAATGATGAGGACTTTCCCATGGTCTTTAATGGCAAAGTTTGCTAAGCGCGCACCTAAATAACCGCTATGAAATAATTCTGGCCCAATATAACAAAGGCTGTCCTGGCTGGGAATATCAGAATTGATAAAAACATAAGGGATTTTAAGATCTTGACAAGCCTTTATAAATTCCAGTGATTCTTCAATAAAAGATGGAGCCATTAAAATGCCATCAACCTTATTTTTAAGGATCTTTTTTGTTTGGCTTACAAACGAGCGTTTGTCATTCTGATCAAAAAAATATTTTTCTATTTTAATTCCATATTGCTTTATTTCCGATTCTGCCTGTTCAATTCCATTTAATGGCGCTTTCCAAAATTCAGTTTCCTCAGAAATTGCCGGTATCAGAATAACAAAATGAAACAACTTTTTTGAAGCAAGCCTTCTGGCCAGAATGTTAGGTTGATAATCCAGTTCCTGAATTATAGCCAGGATATTATTTTTTGTTTTATTAGAAACGCCAGACCTGTTATGAATAACTCTGTCAACCGTAGCAATTGAAACATTTGCCCTTCTGGCTATTTCTTTTACGCCTGATAGTTCTAAACCGTCATCCTTTTTCATTATTCCTTGTTAATAATTTTATGTAAGCAATGTTAAAATCAGAAATTTTATAACCTATATATTACCAGACCTGATAATGCCCATTTCTAAACCACGAAGTTCTGCCAATCCCCGTAAACGGCCAATTGCCGAATAACCCGGATTTGTTTTCTTTTTCAGGTCGTCCAGCATTTGATGGCCATGATCTGGCCGCATCGGAATACTTACTTCTCTTCGCTGCATCGCTTTGGAAATTTCCTTAATAACAGCATACATATCTACATCACCTTCCAAATGGTTGTCTTCGTAAAAATCACCCAATTCATTCCTTTTTGTGCTTCTTAAATGGATAAAATTTATACGATCAGCAAACTGGCGTACCATTTCTGGCAAATTATTATCCGGCCTTACGCCAAAAGAACCTGTGCAAAAACACAAACCATTACTTATAGATGGAACTGAAGTAAATAAAGCTTCCAGATCAGCGGCTGTACTAACAACTCTTGGCAAACCCAAAATACTATAAGGCGGATCATCAGGATGGATAGCCAGCTTAACACCGCATTCCTCTGCAACCGGGGTTACTTCTTGCAAAAATTCTACTAAGTGTTGTCTTAGCTTTACTTCATCAATTCCCTGGTAAGTGTCCAAAGCTGCCTGAAATTCCTCAATAGTGAAGCTTTCTTCGCTTCCAGGCAAACCGGCTATAATGTTACGCTGCAACTGGTTTTTCTCATCAGCAGTCATAGCTGCAAAGCGTTTTTCGGCCAGCTCTATTTCTGCATTAGTATAAGCTGACCTTGCATTTTTCCGCTTCAAAATAAACAGATCAAAAGCAATAAATGCAGCCTTTTCAAAGCGGAGAGCTTTTGATCCGTCTTCTACTGTAAAGGCTAAATCAGTACGTGTCCAATCAAGAACCGGCATAAAATTGTAGGTTACAATGTTAATACCACAGGCTGCTAAATTTCTGATACTGGTTTTATAATTCTCCAGATATTGTTTATAGTTTCCTGTTTGTGTTTTAATAGCTTCATGCACCGGGACACTTTCAACTACATTCCATATCATACCGGCGTTTTCTACAGCAGTTTTTCTTTTTTGAATCTCTTCCGCAGTCCAGGTATCCCCATTTGAAATATGATGCAAAGCAGTTACTACGCCTGAGCAACCGGCCTGGCGAATATCTGATAAACTTACCGGATCATTCGGACCATACCAACGCATGGACTGTTCCATTTTAAAATATTCCATTTATAAATATATTTTTATATAACAATTATTGATTACTTTTCATCTAAAGCTATAGAAACTTAGGTGATAAAGAGGACAATAATACCATATGAAATTTAAATAAGCGCACTACTTTTTTCATCTATAAACAATATAGCGTTTGGATGTTTGCGTAAAATAGTAGAAGGGTATTCTTCACTTATATTTTCATTTAAAGTATGATAAACAGCCTTTGCTTTTTTTTCGCCCGGAACCATGCAATAAGCGTAGGTGGATTTAAATAAGGCTGGGATAGTAAGTGTTAAGGCATGGGTAGGCACTTTTTCTACCATGTTAAAGCAACCATCATTAACTTGCTGTACCCGGCATTGTTCATCAAGGTCAACCACTTTAACCAATACAGGATCATTAAAATCGGCCACATGAGGGTCATTGAAAGCCAGATGTGTATTTTCTCCTATTCCCATGCAAACAATATCCGTTTTATAATGATCAAGCATAGCTGAATAACGCAGGCATTCCTCTTTAGCGTCCTGCGCATTTCCATTAAGGTAATGAACTGTTCTGAACTGAACTTTGTTAAATAAGCGATCTCGTAAAAAATTACCAAAGCCCTGAGGTGCATTAGCATCCAGATTCAAATACTCATCCATGTGAAATGCATTAACTCTTGTCCAGTCAACATCTTTGGTAATTAAAGCCTCCAAAAATTCATTTTGCGAAGGAGCAGCAGCAAATATCATATTTACAAATTGTTTTGTATCCAACAATTCATTAATTTTTTCACTGACAGCTTTAGCAGCAAGTTCTCCCATGAGTGTTCTGGTTGCTGAAATCTTTACGTTTAGTTTGTCTTTTATTACTTCTTTCATCATCATAATTATTTATAAATTGAGCAAAGAAGCTTCAGCTGCATCATATACCACCTTGCCATTAACAATAGTGGTCTGAATGTTTATCTGATCATCAAAAATTACCACATCGGCATCTTTGCCGGCTACCAATGCCCCTTTACGATCTGCAACACCCATAATAGTCGCCGGTGTTTTAGAGATCATCCTAACCGCTTCAACAACCGGCACATCGGCCATTGTAATCATATTCCTTACCAATCTATCGGCAGTGGCAACGCTTCCGGCAAATGATGAACGGTCTGGCAGCTTGGCAACCCCGTCTTCAACAATTACTTTTAACCCGTTATCCTTATTACCCAGTACACTTTCACCTTCGGCCATGCCAGCCGCGCGCATGGCATCAGTAATTAAAGCTATACGATCGGGCCCTTTAATCTTATATATAAGTTTTAATAAAGGCGGCGGCAAGTGTATGCCATCTGCTATAACTTCTACGTTCATGGCATCAATTAAAAATGCGCTTTCAATAACACCCGCATAACGATATCCATTACGCCTGGTTACGCCAGACATGGCAGAATAAAGATGAGTAGCCAATGTATAGCCATTTTCAAAAGCTTCAACAACTTCTTCATATATAGCATCTGTATGTGCCAGCGCGGCAAGCACGCCTTTAGATTTTAAGTATTTACCAAATGCCAAAGCACCTTTCAATTCAGGTGCGGCACTCCAACGCTTTATTACGTTTGAATAAGCTAACACTTCCTTATATTCTTCCACATTTGGATCACGGATATATCTGGGGTCTTGCGCGCCGCGCTGATTGAGGGCAAAATATGGCCCTTCCAGATGCATCCCCAAAAACTGAGCGCCCAAGTTGTTTTTCTGATGAGCTAACTCATAAAAGTCAAGGGTTCTTAATAAATCCTTCTTTTCAGAGGTTAGCGTTGTAGGTACCATTGCGGTAGTACCGTATTTGGCATGTGTTTCTGCTATCTTTAAAAAAGCAGCTTCACTACAGTCCATAAAATCATGGCCCCCTCCCCCATGCACATGGAGGTCAATAAATCCGGGCGAAATGTACTTGCCACCTGCATCTATTACTACAGCATCCGGTACATCAATATTTCCTTCACTTACTGCAGTGATGGTATTGCCGCTTATAAGAACGGTACCTCCATGAATAATGCGGTATGGAGTAATAATACGGCCGTTAATTATTTTTATTTTTTTTATATCCATTATTTATCCTTGACAATTATAATGCGATCTA
>JAQBOY010000320.1 GCA_028287805.1 Mucilaginibacter sp. | reverse complement strand
ATAGTATTTTAAAAAAGGACAGATTATTTTTCAAATCTTTCCAACAATTCAGTAAGGGTAAAGGTAGTAATAACAGGCTTACCATTTAACGCCAAATTAGGCATTTGACATGCAAAAAGTTGATCCGTTAATAAATTCATCTCTTCAGATGATAATTTAGCGCCTGTTTTAATTGCGGCATTTCGCGCCAGCGCTCTTGCCAGGTTATCACGCTTATCTAACTTTAAAATAGCCTGGTTGTTTTTAAAGCCTTCCAGTAAATGTTCCAGTAATTCATGTTCGCCAACATTACTCAGTTCGGCGGGGATACCTTCAACCACTACGGTATTTTTCCCAAACTCGCGAATGTCAAACCCTAAGGCTCGTATATCCGGCAATAATTCTTTTAATAACTCAAAATCACTGCTGTTTAGTGTAACAGACTGCGGAAATAAACTTTGCTGGCTAACCCCGGAATGAGTTTCTAATTGCTGTAAAAACCGCTCATATAATACCCGCTCATGGGCAGCTTGCTGATTGATGAGCATAAATCCGGATTTAATTTGCGACATAATAAACCGGTTATGCACCTGGAAAAACTGGCGCTCACTGGATTTCCTTATTTCCTGCTCATCAATGGATATTATCTTTTCTGTGTGTATCTCTTGTTGTATTACCGGCTCTTTCTTACTGATTTCATATAAGGTATCCCAGTTTTTAGGAATAGGTGAATGATGCTGATTACCGCTATTACGAAATGATTGCTCGCGTTCGATTTTTTTCTCAGTGGTAAATGGATTGAAATCAGGATTAAATGAAATTACCGGCGCTATTATCTGCTCAAAAGGTTTGGCGGTTATTAAATGCTCAATGCTGTTTTCCTGGTCAAAATCAAGGCTTGGCGTAATATTGTACCTGCCTAATGACCTTTTTACAGCCGAACGGATAATAGCATATATCGCTTTTTCATCCTGGTATTTGATCTCGGTTTTTGTAGGATGAACATTAATATCAATTTTAGATGGATCAATGTCAATAAAAAGCACATACAGCGGAAAAGTATCATCAGGCAATAACTCTGCAAAAGCGGTTAATACCGCATGATTTAAATAAGCATCCTTAATAAACCGGTTGTTTACAAAAAAGAATTGCTCTCCCCGCGTTCTGCGCGCAAATTCAGGTTTGCCAACAAAGCCATGCAGCTTAATAATCGTAGTATCTTCCTCAACCGGAACTAAACGCTGGTTATAGTTACCGCCAAACAGGTGCACAATACGTTGTTTTAAGGCTACACCAGGTAGGTGGTATATCTCCTGGCCGTCATGATGCAGGGTGAAAAATATCAGCGGGTTTGCTAATGCCATCCGCTGAAACTCATCAATAATATGCCGCATTTCCACGGGATTGCTCTTTAAAAAGTTACGGCGGGCTGGTATGTTATAAAATAAATTTTTTACGCAAATAGATGTGCCGGTATTGGCCGAGCAGGCTTCCTGGCTTAATACCTCCGACCCTTCAATAATAATACAGGTTCCTAATTCATCTTCATGGCGGCGTGTTTTTAGCTCAACCTGTGCAATAGCTGCAATGGAAGCCATGGCCTCGCCCCTGAATCCCATTGTGCGGATAGCAAAAAGATCTTCGGCTTTTTTTATTTTTGAGGTGGCATGCCGTTCAAAGCTCATTCGGGCGTCTGTTAGGCTCATGCCGCATCCATTATCAATAACCTGTATTAATGATTTGCCGGCATCCTTAATAATCAGCTGAATTTTATCTGCTCCGGCATCTATAGCGTTTTCAATCAATTCCTTTACCGCTGATGCTGGTCGTTGCACTACTTCGCCCGCGGCTATCTGGTTGGCAACTGAATCTGGTAAAAGCTGGATTATGTCTGACATTTAAAAATTTTTCCCTTCTCCGCCGGCTGGCGGATCGTTTTCGATGTAAAATTAAATATTTGATAGCATAACTTTATGATTTGATAGTTGTATATACTGTAAACGATAAATATATTTGACCGTCCGTCTCATTTTACCTGTATGAAAAAACTATGGCTTGCGTTGTTACTATTGGCAACCGCGTGCAAACAAAAGGAATTTAATGCCGATCTTTTAGTTAAAAACGCGTTGGTATATACAGTTGACAGTAACTTTACCAATGCACAAGCTTTTGTAATAAATGGCGGAAAAATTGTAGCCGTTGGTAACGACGATGATTTAGAAAAGAAATATTTAGCCCGCGAAGTTATTGACGCGCAGGGTAAGCCTGTATACCCCGGTTTTATTGATGCTCATACACACTTCTACAGGTATGGGTTAACCTTGCAGGAGGTTAAAGTTAAGGGTACACAAAGCTGGAGTGAAGTTATTGATTCTGTAAAAGTTTTTGCTGCGCGAAATCCTGACGGTTGGATAACCGGGAATGGCTGGGATCAGAATAGATGGAAAGTTAAACAGTTCCCCAATAAGGCAAAGCTGGATTCATTATTCCCGGTAAGGCCTGTTATACTAACCCGCGTTGACGGGCATGCAGTTATTGCCAACCAGGCTGCTTTAAATATAGCCGGCATAAAACCGGGGCAAACTATTGCCGGCGGAGAAATAGAAACCGTTAAAGGTAAACTTACCGGCATATTGGTTGATAACGCGATGAGCCTTATCAGGCATAAAATACCCGAACCTTCTGACCCGGAAATACAAGCCGCGCTTTTAGGCGCGCAGAAAAACTGCTTTGCCGTTGGATTAACTACCGTTGATGATTGTGGACTGCCTTATACCATGATCAATACCATTGCTCAATTGCAACACAAAGGAGCTTTAAAAATGCGGATGTATGTAATGCTGTCAGACAGTCCTGATAATTTTGAATATTTATTTAAAAGAGGTGTATACAAAACCCCTGGTTTAAATGTACGGTCATTTAAAGTTTATGCCGATGGCGCGCTGGGTTCAAGGGGGGCTTGTTTATTACAGCCATATGCCGACCAACAAAACCGGACCGGATTTTTATTAAACAACCAGCAGCATTTTGCAGAAGTAGCTAAAATGATAGCCGATAAAGGTTTTCAAATATGCACACATGCTATTGGCGATTCGGCCAACCGGGTAATATTAAAAATATATGCAAGCATATTAAAAGGGAAGAACGACCGTCGCTGGCGTATTGAGCATGCTCAGGTGGTGTCTCCTGAGGATGTTAAATATTTTGGCGATAATAATATCATTCCATCCGTACAGCCTACTCATGCCACGTCTGATATGTATTGGGCTGCCAGGCGTTTAGGCTCTCAACGTGTAAAAACAGCTTATGCCTACAAACAATTATTGCAGCAAAACGGGTGGATGCCATTAGGTACCGACTTTCCTGTTGAAAGCATAAACCCTATATATACCTTTTATGCCGCTGTTGAACGAAAGGATCTGCAAGGCTATCCAAAAGGAGGGTTTCAACCCGAAAATGCGATAAGCCGTATAGAAGCGTTAAAAGGAATGACTATCTGGGCTGCTAAAGCCAATTTTGAAGAAAAGGAAAAAGGCAGTATTGAACCCGGTAAATATGCCGATTTTGTGATACTGGATAGGGATATTATGAAGATTAAAGGGGCAGACCTGTCAAAAGTGAAAGTTTTAAAAACCTACGTAAACGGAGAAAAAGTATATGAGAAAAAATAAGTGCAGGTGTTTTTATATAATTTTATTAGCATTTATTTTATTTAATTCTGCCTGCGCGCAAAGCCCGGGACTGGCCTATGTAAATGAAGAAGAAAAAGTTGAAAAATCAATAGTATTATTAAATAACGATAAATACCTGGTACCGCTTCGAAGCCTGGAAACCTTAAAAGCAGCAAGCGTACATTTTTCAAACAGGTTTGCCGCAGGTTTTGATAGCCTGCTGAATAAGTATAGTAAAGTTGACCCATTTAGCGGGGATGATTATTTACGCACAAAAAGCATGGCAAAGCTGGCCGAAGATTTAAAATTGTACAACACCATTATTGTACAATTAACAGATGCCGATCTGATTAATCCGCAGATTATTAATTTTATAATTACTGCTCAAACTTTAAAAAACATCATAGTTGTCTTTAATGGTCAGGGAATCGCGCTGGCAAAACTGAATGATGTTACAGCTCCGGTTATCTGGACAGAACGCACGTCGGAAGTTGCAGCTTTTTATAGTGCGCAAGCCATATTCGGCGGTGTTGCTATTACGAGCAAATTAACCGATAATTATGCTCCGCGTTATCGTACCAATATGGGGTTTGTTATTGAAAAAATGCGTTTGCAATACACTGTTCCGGAGGACGCGGGTATCAATGCGGCTAATTTGCAGGCTATTGATGAGATAGCCAGGGAAGCTATGCGGAATCATGCCACGCCGGGCTGCGCGGTGCTGGTAGCCAAGGATGGCAAGGTGATTTTTAATAAGGCTTATGGCTATCATACCTATTCGCCCGAGATGCCCGATAAGATTAGTGATATTTTTGACCTGGCATCGCTTACTAAAACTACGGCTACTACAATGGAAGCCATGCGTTTATATGAGGAAGGAAAATTAGAACTTGATTCTACCGTAGGGCATTATATAGCGCTTGCGCGTACTACTAATAAAAATAATATAACTATAAGGGAATTATTAATGCATCAGGCGGGGTTAGTGCCGGATGTAGCCACCTATGAGCGGCTAAAACCATCAGACTACAGACCCGATTCATCAGCCGCTTATCCAACCAAGGTATCTGACAGCTATTATTTACGAAAGAATTATTTTCAGGATGTAATGTGGCCCGAAATGCTGCGTTCATCACTCAGAACAAGGGGGCAATATGTATACAGCGACCTGAGCATGTATTTTATGAAGGAAATAATGGAAACCATTACTTCAATCCCTCTCAATGTATATGTTCAGCAACAATTTTATACCCCGTTAGGTATGCAAACGGCTGGCTTTTTACCGCTTAACCGCTTTAAAAAAGACCGGATAGTACCAACAGAAATTGATGATATTTTCAGGCATTCATTGGTTCATGGCTACGTGCAGGATCAGGGAGCAGCTATGGTAGGCGGCGTATCAGGCCATGCCGGGCTTTTTGCCAACACGAATGATTTGGCCATACTTTACCAGATGATATTGAACAGGGGCACTTATGGAGGCGAGCAGTATTTTAAACCCGAAACGGTAGATCTGTTTACTGCCAAACAAACTTCCGTTAGTCGCCGTGGTTTGGGTTTTGACCGCTGGGATCCACTTACCGATCATCACTATCCGTCTGAATTGGCTTCGCCCCAAACTTATGGGCATACCGGTTATACCGGCACCTGTGTTTGGGTTGATCCTAAATATAATTTGGTTTATGTGTTTTTATCCAACAGGGTATATCCAAAGGACTCATCAAATAAACTATCCAGCATGCGCATAAGGCCCAGGATACAGGATGTGGTTTATCAAGCAATAGAAAAGGGACTTTGATAGAATATCAAAGCCCTGTAGACTTTTATTAGATTATAGCCGTTATTATTTTAACTGCAAAAGAGTTATTATTCTCAACTATTAGTCGTTTTACTCTTATAATCAAAACGGATCTATGAAGAAGAAGCCTTTCTACCGCTTTTCCGGAACCATTATTATACGTTTATTAGTGGGAATTATATTTTTATTAGAAGGTATACAAAAAATCTTGTTTCCCGCCATGAATGCGGTTGGTCGTTTTGCAAAAATTGGAATACCCTATCCCTATTTCTTTGGCCCATTTGTTGGATTCACAGAAATTATTTGTAGTACATTAATAATTATTGGATTTTATACAAGATTAGCTTCTGTCCCATTGCTTATTGTAATAATAACGGCAATTCTTATAACCAAAGCACCTCTTTTTATGGAAAAAAGTTTTTGGTTTGC
>JAQBOY010000317.1 GCA_028287805.1 Mucilaginibacter sp. | reverse complement strand
CCATCATTCAACGTTTCACTTTTAGATATGGATATCAGATAATTTGACATATATAATATATTATAAGTATATGTTATAGATAGAATATAAGATGTATAAGGCAAATTTCAATCCAAATGCCTGTTAGAAAGCTATTTTAGCAATAAAATGAAAATATTATGTTTGAAATAAATTTTATTAATTAATATTTAATTCGTTAAGTGGGAATAAAAACCTGTTAGCTGATTGTTTACTTCAATAAATAGGAGTGTAATATTTATTGAACAAAATGACTATAATAAATTATTTATCCGGCTTTAGTCCGCAATTCTTCATACAGCAAAATAACCTTGCGCTGTAAATTTGCAATCTCAGCTTCACGGTCTGCTAATTTTTTTTGGGTAATACTTAAGTTTGAAGGTTCAAATTCAACTTCTTCAATATCCATAGATAATAATTGTACAACATCTATTTCGTAAATGTCAGCAATTTGTTCCAGGCGCGATAAATTGATATCGGTTACACCTGTTTCAATTTTTGAAAATGCAGGAATTGATATACCTAATTTTGTCGCTACGTCTTCCTGGCTCCAGCCATGCTGATGACGAAAAGCACGGATGTTTTTGCCTATTGTTTTGTTGGTTTTCTTTTTAATGGTGTCGCTCATGTCGTTTTCGTTAATATTTAATTATGGAGAAAATATATAGCTACCTTAACCAAAGTTTATGCCATAATTAATTATAGCTTATGAACGTTTTTTTAGTGATGATATTTTAACTATTAAGACCAATTTTACCCCAAATTGGGGAAAATGCTGCCCGAAGTGTAAATGTGGTTAATTATAAGTTTAAAATACTCAGTTTTGCAAACTTAAGTAGTAGCTGTTTTTGACCAATTTCTTTAAAAAAAATAGTGGCTTTTATATCTGGCTTATTCCCTTCTAAGCTAATTACTTTACCAAATCCAAACCGCTCGTGCTCTACTTCCATGCCTACCTGTAAATTTGAGGTATCAGAAGGTGTAAAACCAGGGGATGGAACGTGAGCTTTAGCTAATATGGAGGTTGTTTTAACGGTTGCGGGTTTTGGCTTTGAAAAAGTATCAGCTGGTTTGCCACTCCAGGCATTGCGCTCATCATCAAACAATAATTTACCGCTTTTTACTGGTTTGGCTGTATAATCTAGTTCCAGGTATTGTGCGTCAATCTCATCCAAAAAGCGGCTTGGCTCGCAGCTGATAAGCGTGCCAAATTTAAAGCGTGAAGTAGCATAACTTAAAGTAAGCTTATATTCGGCGCGTGTTATGGCTACATAAAACAACCGGCGTTCTTCTTCAAGGTCAGAACGTGAATTTAGCGACATTTGGGATGGAAACAAATTTTCTTCTAACCCCACCACATGCACCTGTGGAAATTCTAATCCTTTGGAAGAATGGATGGTCATTAATGAAACCGTATCAGCATTAGGGTCCTTATCATTGTCATCATTGGTTAATAAGGCTATATCCTGCATAAATACATCCAGCCCTTTTTCTTCCAGATCTTCTCTTTCAGAAAACTCTTTAATACCATTTAATAATTCCTGTATGTTTTCATAACGGTTTAACCCTTCAACAGATTTATCTTCATACAGATCTTTTAACAATCCTGAATGCTGGGAAATATATAAAGCGGCTTCATAAGCTGTTTGTGTTTTGGTAAGCACCTGAAAGCTTTGTATCATGGTTGCAAACGCGCCAACCGATGCAGATACACGCCCCTCTAAATATTTCGAAGGATTAATAAGCACTTCCCAGGGTGTAATTTGATGCTGATCAGCGCTAACGATGATCTTATCAACCGTAGTATCGCCAATGCCACGGCGGGGGTAATTGATTACACGTTTTAAAGCTTCCTCATCATTAGGATTAAAAGTTAACCTGAAATAAGCTATCAGGTCCTTAATTTCCTTGCGCTGGTAAAAGGAGAGGCCTCCATATATTTTATAAGGCGTACCTAATTTACGTAAAGCCTCTTCCATTGAACGGGACTGTGCATTAGTACGATATAAAATAGCGAAATCATGCCATTTTAAGCCTTTTGTTGTCCGCTCATGCATAATGGCTTCGGCAACTAATTTGCCTTCTTCATTATCACTGAAAGCGCGCATTACCTTGATCTTATCACCTGCTTCCTTTTCAGAAAAAACATTCTTTTTAAGCTGCTCTTTATTGTTGGCTATAATGCTGTTGGCTACCTTAACAATATTTTGAGTTGAGCGGTAATTTTGCTCCAGCTTAAATACTTTCAAATCCGGGTAATCCTTTTCAAAGTTTAGTATGTTTTGAATATTCGCTCCGCGGAATGCATAAATACTCTGCGCGTCATCACCAACCACACATATGTTTTCATTAACCGCCGCTAATTTTTTAACGATCAAATACTGGGAAAAATTGGTATCCTGATACTCATCTACCATAAGGTATTTGAATTTATGCTGGTATTTATTAAGCACCTCAGGATAGGTTTTAAGCAGTTCATTTGTTTTAAACAAAAGGTCGTCAAAATCCATTGCTCCTGCCCTAAAACAGCGGGTTACATACATTTCATATATTTTACCTAAATGCCCCCTGCCAGTTGAGTGGTCATCCGCCTGTATCTGGTCGTTTTGCTGGTATTCCTGCCACGAAACTAAATTGTTTTTGGCTGCTGATATACGATTATGCACAAAGTTGGCACTATACAGCTTATCGTCCAAGTTCATTTCTTTTAAAATGGCCCGTAACAAGCTTTTGCTGTCATCAGTGTCATAAATGGTAAAGTTATTTGGATAGCCGATTTTTTCGGCCTCTACACGCAACAACTTGGCAAAAACCGAGTGGAAGGTGCCCATCCATATATTTTTAGCTTCAGGCCCAACCAAATGCGTAATACGTTCGCGCATTTCGCGGGCTGCTTTGTTAGTAAAAGTTAATACCAATATATTAAAAGCATCAACACCATTGCGTACCAGGTGCGCCACACGGTA
>JAQBOY010000310.1 GCA_028287805.1 Mucilaginibacter sp. | reverse complement strand
CCTGAAGATGGTGGTGTTTATAACAAATGCACTAATGCGGCTTTTGATAAAATGATTATGCCTGCATTGGCAACTCAACCCCGGTATGTAGTACAAAAAGGGACTGCCGCCACCCTTGATTTTGCTGCTGTAATGGCACAAGGCGCACGCATATTTAAAAAATTTAATAAGCAGCTTCCCGGCTTAGCAGATAGTTGTATGGCAGCCTCAGTTAAAGCATGGAAATGGGCACTTATAAATCCGGATTTGGAATATAATCAGACCGCTATCAATAAAGTATATGAACCTAAGATTACAACAGGGGCTTATGGCGATAAAATATTTACCGATGAATGGTTTTGGGCAGCTGCGGAGTTATTTGCAACTACTAATAAAGCGGAATATTATAATATACTTTCTAAACAAAGTAATAATGCATTAACTGTTCCATCATGGAGCAATGTACAAATGCTGGGTTATTATGCGCTGCTTCATGCTGATGTGCTGCCATTTACTTCTTCAAAAAGTACAGTTAAGATTTTAAAATCCCGTTTAATTGGGTTTGCTGATAATTTAATAGCACATGTTAATAACAGCGCTTTTGCTACTATAATGGGCCAGTCAAAGAGCGATTTTATATGGGGCAGTAATGCGGTAGCTGCAAACCAGGGTGTTATTTTGGTTAATGCTTATTTGCTAACAAATAATAAAAAATATATAGATAACGCTTTAACCAATTTAAACTATTTGCTGGGGCTGAACGCCACCGGATATTGTTTTGTAACGGGTGCAACCAATAAATCTCCAATGCATCCGCATCACAGGCCATCAATTGCCGATGGTATTGCTGACCCAATACCTGGTTTGCTGGTTGGAGGGCCGAACCCCGGAATGCAGGACGGTATGAAATATCCGTTTTCAGAACCCGAAGTTGCTTATATAGATATGGATGCGGCATATGCCTGTAATGAAATTGCTATAAACTGGAACGCGCCCCTTGTTTATTTAGCTAATGCAGCAGAGGCTTTGCAGGCAAGGGCAGGATATAGTGTTAATAAGGAAAAATAATAAATACTTTAACATACAATAAACCAATAAACCAATAAATTAATAAACCAAATAAATAATCATTATGAGAAAAATTCTACGAATAGCATTGCTGTTTGCGTTTCTTATTAATTATGCATGCAGCGTACATGCTCAGGAAACCCCTGGATTAATAATTAAAGGAACGGTAACAGACCAGGACGGCGCCCTGCCAGGTGTAACGGTAGCCGTTAAAAATTCAAAAGTTGTAACAACTACCGACGCCAATGGTAAATACACCATTAATGCCCCGGTAAATGGCACGCTTGTTTTTACTTCTGTTGGTATGCAACCACAGGAGGTTTCAATTAACGGCAGAACTTTAATTAATGTAACGTTAAGAACAAGTGTAACAGCCTTAACTGATGTAGTTGTTATTGGCTATGGTACGCAAAGGCGGGGAGATGTGAATGGCGCCATCTCATCTGTTAGCGCCAAGGACATTCAGGATATTCCGCAGCCAAGTATTGACCAAATGCTGCAAGGTAAGGCCGCGGGTGTAACTGTTACACAAAACTCTGGTGCGCCCGGGGCTGCAGTTTCGGTTCGCGTACGGGGTATTACCTCTTTCAACGGGAGTGAGCCATTATATGTTATTGATGGTGTAGCTATAGATGGTAATGCCAATAACGGGCATCAGTTAACCAGTTTGGCCAGCCCCAGTGCGCAAGAAACAAGTGCAAGCCCTCTTGCACAGCTTAACCCGGACGATATCGAATCAATTGATGTGTTAAAGGATGCTTCGGCAACGGCCATTTACGGTAGCCGCGGAGCGAATGGTGTAGTGATTATTACCACTAAAAAGGGTAAAAACGGTTCTGCAAAAATCAATTACGATGGATATTATGGCACGCAAACCCAGGGAAAGTTTTTGAAAATGATGAAGCTGCCTCAATATGCTGCTTTTGAAAATACACTTGCAGATCAATTCGGAATACCCAGGCGTGTTGAATTTTCTGATCCAAGCGTGTTAGGCCCCGGTACCAATTGGCAGGATGCGATATTTAAAAATGCTGGTCAGCAAAGTCATACCCTTTCAATTTCGGGTGCTAAAGAGGGTACGGATTATTATGTATCAGGTGGATATTTCACCCAAACAGGTACCGTTTTAGGATCAAGCTTTAACCGTTATACCTTCCATACTTCCGTTAATTCGCAGGTAAAAGATTGGTTTAAAGTAGGTACAAGCATTTCGGCTAATCAAAGCTTTGCAAACATTGGTTTGGGGAACTCTTATGGCATTATTTATAATGCGCTGTTACAAGCACCAGATGCTGCTGTTTATAATGCGGATGGTTCTTTTGCAGGCCCTGCGGTGGTAAATGGAACTATTCAAGGGGGGCGCAATCCCGTTCAGCAAGCATTAAGCATTACCAATACTTTACTCAGAAGCAATGTTCAGGGCAGTTTATATGGCGATATCAAGTTTACGAAAGACTTGACTTTGCACTCAGAAATTGATGGAAATTTCAATTGGAGCGCGGCAAAAACATTTTTACCAACATATTCTTATGGCGCCACCGGTTCATCTGCCGCCTTTGTGAATACGCAGGCTGCTTTAAATGAATATAATGCCTATGATAATTATTGGAACTGGGTAGAGCATTTAAATTACAACCACACATTTGGTACTAAACATGTAGTAACCGCATTGGTAGGCCATGAAGTTTGGGAGTCCAAATACGATGGTATCCAGGCTGGCACCAAGGGTTTTACTGCTGGCAATACCATCCAAACACTAAACTTAGGTACGCAGGCTAATAACACATTAGGTGAGCCTAAAGGTAGTACCACCATGGAATCATGGTTAGCGCGTGTAATTTATACTTACAATAATAAATATAGTATTACGGCATCTGAACGTAGTGACCGCTCTTCAAATTTTGCACAGGGACATCAAACCGGTTACTTTCCCGGCGTAGCGGTATCCTGGAGATTGTCAGAAGAGCCATTTATGGCCGGATTTAAGCATATAGCTGATAATATTAAAATAAGGGCAGGTTACGGTACTACAGGCAACTCAAATATCCCTCAGTATAGGTACGGATCGGCAATTACTCCTGTAGTTACAGGCCTGGGTACCGGTTTTAGCTTTTTTAACTTCTCAAACCCTAACCTAACCTGGGAAACCGCTATTCAAAAAAATATAGGTGTTGATTTTAGCTTCCTGAATAGCCGTATCAATGCCAGCATCGATGTTTATCAAAAAACATCGAAAAATTTCCTTTTTCAACAACCGCTGCCTGCTTTTCTTGGAGGCGGAAGTGCTGAGTTCTCCAGTGCGGCTATTGTACAGCCGCCTTATGTAAATGCGGGTGAAATTGCAAATAAGGGTATTGAGTTTAGCATTACCAGCCGGAACATCGTTTCAAAGAATTTCAGCTGGACAACCAACTTAATATTCTCGCACTATACCAATAAGGTAGTTTCATTAAATGGCTTCCCTGCAATAATCGGTAACGTTTCTACGGGTTTTGGCCCGCAAATACCTGCCAGTTATACACAAGTTGGCGGCCCTGTTGGAGAATTTTACGGGTATAAGGTAAAAGGTATTATCTCTACTACGGCACAATTGCAAAATTTAGCACAGCATCCTCAAAATGTGGTAGGCATACCATCAGTAGTGAGTAGCGACAGGACTTTGAGTAATGGTGTATACTTAGGTGATATAGAATATTATGGAGAAAACAATGATGGTAAATCTCCTAATACCCAGTACGCGTTAGGCAACCCTAATCCTGATTTTACTTATAGCATTACCAATACTTTTAATTATAAAGATTTTGATCTGTCGATATTCTTAAACGGATCGTACGGAGGTAAAATATTAAATGCGGTTAACTACCAAATAGCAGGCATGTATGGCCTTTACCAAAATCAATTAGCTTCAGTAGCTAACTTTTGGACACCGGCTAATCCGACTTCAAATATCCCTACACCAAGATCGGGTTTCGGTAACAATAACTTAGTAATGTCTGACAGGTTTTTAGAAAGCGCATCTTTTTTAAGGCTGCAAAATGTACGCTTTGGCTATAATTTGCCATATAAATGGGCAAAGTATGTTAAAATGAGCCATTTAAAAGCCTATGTAAGCGGGCAGAATTTGTATGTGTTTACTAAATACAGCGGCTTAGATCCTGAAGTGGGTTCGTTAAACCAGAATCCTACCTTACAGAATATAGATTATGGCAGGTACCCAACACCCCGTATAATTACCTTCGGACTTAATGCTGAATTTTAATAATTTAATTTAAAATAGACATGAAAAAACATATAAAATATTTAATCGGTATAGGCGCATTGGCTGGTGCGGTTGCAACTGGTTGCAAAAAGGATTTTTTTAACCGGCCGCCCGAAAACTCGTCTACTGTAGCTACCTATTATCAAACTTCTGCCCAGGTACAGTCAAGTACAAACATACTGTATGCGGCGCCCTGGTTTGGTTTTAACGGAAAGGCATTTTTGGCCATAAGTGAGCTACAGAGTGGTAATGCCCGCTGCTATGCAGGGACAGATGGCTCATTTGATGCTTTTCGAAATTATTCAGAAGGCAATGCTACCCAAACAGTAAGCAGCGCGTGGAATTCGCTATTTACAGTTGTAGCCCAATCTAACGCTTTACTCAACAATTTACCGGGAGCTGCTACCGGTGTGGCGCCGGCTGTTGTAAACAATGCTTTAGGCGAGGCGCATTTAATGCGGGCCGCTGCTTATTTTTACCTGGTTCGTCTTTTCGGTAATGTTCCCATAGTTACAAATCCTACAGACTTTGTTAATTCCTTTCAAACGGTACCTACAAATCCGGTAGTCGATGTATATAAATTTATCACCATTGATTTGCAATTTGCCGAAGCTAATTGTACGCGTGGTGTAGCAAGCACCGGTCACGTATCCAGTGGATCAGCATCCGCATTATTAGCCAAAGTATACTTGTACATGCAGGATTATGCTAATGCCAGAAAGGAAGCCGAAAAAGTAATCAGTAGCGGTGAGTTTGGTTTAATGGGTTTAGATTTTGCAGGTAACTATGTTAATCTGTTTGAAACTGCATCCAATAATAACAAAGAGTCAATTATCGCCCTGCAATGGACATCAAATGGCGGTTACGGGTTTGGTAACCAGATCCAATCAGTAATTGCTATAAGCGATAATGGTAACGCGCTGACAGGTACAGGTGATGGTTATGGTGAGTTAGGCCCAACTTGGGATTTGCAGGATGCTTATAAAGCCGCCGGTGATACCATTCGCAGGCATGGAAGTATTATGCTGCCCGGAGAGTTTTATTCTGAATTGCATAAAGCTTCCGGAGGCTACACAACTCCGCTTTCTGTTAATGAGCAGGGTTCGCATGCTGGTATGAAAAAATATGTTGTGGGCACACCTGCAGATAATAACGGCAGCAGTGCAGCACAGGCAACAAGTGTTAATACTTATATTATGCGTTATGCTGATGTATACCTGATTGAAGCCGAAGCTATTTTAGGCATGGCTGCAAATCCGGCTGTAGGGCATGGGTTAGATACCAACGCGTCTACTTCTGATGCAACAGCATTGAAATACTTTAACCTGGTACGCCAAAGAGCCGGTTTACCTGCCAAAACAAGCTTTACTTTTAGAGATCTGATTAAAGAAAGGCGCCTTGAGTTTGCTATAGAGGGCGATTATTGGTATGATATGCAACGTATAGACGGCTTTAACTCGGCTACACATCCGGTAGCGAGGGCAATCCAGGCTTCAGTAAATAAAGGCGACTCCAGTGGTGCTGGTACCGCTGCTAATAAATATAAAGATTATACACGTAATGTTCAATATTACGTGCCTACAGATGCCCAGTTTCTTATCCCGATACCGGCTACAGACGTTGCTGCCGATCCAAACTTGTCCAAACCGCCGGTTCCGTATAAATTCTAATCATTCAAAAAATTCAAATGAAAAAGAAAATGAAACTTTCAAAAATTTATTACTGTATACTATCGGTGTTGGTATTATTCAGTATTGCAGCTTGCAGAAAACAAAATAGTACAGGGTTTACCCCCGGTACCGGTGCACCAGTAATTACCAGTGTGCGTACCTTAAATAGATCAACTGTCGACTCTACACGCACAACTTCAGTTACCACTTATAGCAGTACGGGTGTTGCAACCACTGTTACCACGCCTAACTATAGTCCGGTAATTACTGCGCTCGACTCAACAACGGCTACCGGTAATTTAGGAAACTATTATGCTTTAATGGGTAGTAACCTCGGTACCACAACCAATATTGCTATTAACGGCATGTCAGTTTATTTTAACAGGGCGCTTAATAGTGATAATACGATTATTTTTAGCATACCTTCAAATATTCCTTATATACAGCCTCAGCCAAACACAATTGTGCTGACAACGCTTCATGGAACGGTTACTTATAAATTTACCGTGTTGCCGCCTCCGCCAACTATTTTAGGGCAATCAGATTTTGATTTTATAGCAGGCTCTCAAATTACCCTTACCGGCAAAGGCTTCGCTAATGTATCGGCGGTTAAATTAAGAAGTACGGGTGATGTGATAACTATTGTTTCCCAAAATGATAGCACTCTGGTAATGAAAATGCCTAAAAGTACAGCTACGGAATCTGCTTTATTATTTACCTATTCATCCGGAGCAAAAACCGGGATTCAGGTTGCGTCTACTGCTATATTTAATGACCTGGATAACGGTTATACTATCTTTAGTGCTAACAGCTTTCAAAATGGCTGGTCTGATAATTCCTGGGCACATCCGTCAGGTCTTTCAACTGCTGCATCACATTCCGGAACTGCATCTATTATAGCGTCTTACCCTGCAGGCGGATGGCAAATTGAAGGCTGGAGCAGCCCTGGTGTTGCTTATGATCCGGCTTATAAATATTTAACCTTCTGGGTAAAAGGCGGAACAGCTGCTCATACCCTTGTTTTGGTTGGCGATCAAATGAAAGGTGGATATGGACAAGTTCAGAATGCGAGTGCTTATGCGGCTCAGTTAGTTACTGTTCCTCCAAATGTATGGACGTTCTTTAAAATTCCTCTTGGCCCTCCATCTTCAACAAGCACAACTTTGCTTAAATTTTGGGCTAATGGTACAGTTGCCAAGCAGTTAGGCTTTTTCTTACAAGGACAAAGCGGGGATGTAAATGAAACAATGTATTTTGATGAAGTTGCATTTATAAAATAACCATAGATGAATAATGATAACCAAAAGTTGTATAAAATAGGTCGTTTTATATTAAACAATATGAGGTTATATTATTATAGTTAATTAATGTAAGCCATCACAGGTAAGCTAAGGCTTTACAGGTGATGGCTTTTTAGCTATCAAGTATCCTGAATTTTGGTTGCAATTAAATTATACCGGTTTTATGCTGTTTAAAGTATAGCCCATCAAGTTAAAATATGAAACTACTCTTTAAAATAATATTTACAGCAATTGTAACGCTGGTTTCTGTATGGCATACAAATGCCCAGTCTACACAAATTAAACAGGTTAAACTCGTTAAATTCGATCTGCAATCATCCGCATTAATAAATAGCTCGGGTGAGGAATTGTCTGTACCGCAATATCATTCAAAAGCATATTGGTTTCCTGTAAAAGTTCCTTCAACCGTGCTAACAGGTTTAGTAGCTAATCATATTTACCCTGATCCTTACCAGGGATTGAATAATATGCTGATACCTGATGCTTCAGACCAGTTTAACAAAGATTATAAACTGGAGCAGTATAGTTTTTTGCCTAATGATCCTAATCCATGGAAGAAACCTTACTGGTATCGTACAAAGTTTACCGTACCAGCGGCTGATAAAGGAAGAGTGTTCCAACTGATATTTAAAGGAATAAACTACCGTGCAGCCGTATGGCTAAACGGCAAACAAATTGCCGACTCCACCCAAATGGCAGGCATGTTTGAAGAGTATAACCTGGATGTAACCAAACATATTAAAGCGGGCGGAACTAATGTACTGGCAGTAAAGATATATCCGTTAGATTTTCCCGGCTTGCCATCGCCGGAACAATTAAAAGCTTTGGGGCCATTTTTTGACAATGGCGGCCCAACCGGCGATATTGGTAAAAATGTAACTATGTTATGTTCTGCCGGATGGGATTGGATGCCGCCTGTACGCGATCGTAATATAGGTATATGGCAACCGGTATATCTGCGTACCACAGGTGCGGTAACTATTGGCAGGCCGCAACTAAAAACCACCTTGCCCAATTTACCCGACACTGGTATAGCAAATTTATCACTAAAGTTAACCTTAACCAATCATACGCAATCGGCAGAAAATGGACAGTTAAAAGTAACCATTGTGCCTGAAAATTTTAATGGGATACAATCCATACAATTTGAAAAAAATGTGTCGGTAGCGGCAGATGCGGCTACAGTGGTTGGTATGGATGGAGCAACTACAAAGCAGCTCATCATCAGTAAGCCGCAATTATGGTGGCCCAATAATTATGGTAAGGCTAATTTGTATCGTATCCGCCTGCAATACGTAAGTGCTTCCGGAATTTCGGATGATACGTCTTTTGTATTTGGCATACGCACAACAACCTCAAAAGCAACTATGGTCAACGGTTTTGCAAGGCGTGATTTTTATGTAAACGGAAAAAAAGTTCATTTGGTAGGGGGCGCATGGGTTCCGGATATGATGGTAAACCGCGATTCGGCCCGATTTGACCAGGAACTGCATTTATGCCGGAATGCCAATGTTAACCTGGTTAGAATATGGGGTGGTGGCATAACACCGCCTGATGCTTTTTTTGATTCGGCAGATAAGTATGGGTTGATGGTATGGTCGGACTTTTGGGTTACAGGTGATACACAAGGCGAATTCAAAGGATCGCCAGACTGGCCATTGGAAGGCAATATATTTATCCGAAATGTAAAAAGTACCATATATCGCATACGCAATCATCCCAGCTTACTGGTTTGGACAGGTGGCAATGAAGGCCATGCCCGTAAAGAATTGTACGATGCTATGCGCAATAGTATTATTGAGTTGGATGGCACCCGCCCGTTTATACCCAGTTCATCCGGGTTTGCCAAATTACCGCAGGGCTGGAGCGGTTCATGGCCTGATGATCAGCCATCAGGGGTTTATAGCGGAGGCCCTTATGCCTGGAAAGATCCGCACGAATATTATAGGTTAGCCAATGCCGGCCGGGACTGGGTATTTAAGGACGAAACTGGTTTGCCATCACAGCCGCCGTATACAACTTTGCCCCAGAATATCACCAACCTGGTATGGGATAAAAATTTGCCCTATCCTTTAAATAATACCTGGGGATATCATGATGCCGCCACCGGCGCGGGCCGTTATGACCTGTACTATAAACAAATGGTTAAACGTTATGGCGAGCCTGCAAGCATGGAAAATTTTTCTGACAAGATGCAATTGCTCAATGCTATTGGTTACCAGGGAATTTTTGAGGCTGCCAATCATAAGCTTAATGAAACCGGTGGGGTGATGCTATGGAAACTCAACGCGGCTTTTCCAAGTGTAATTTGGCAGATATATGATTGGTATCTGGAACCCAATGCAGGCTATTACTTTATGCAAAATGCCTGCGAACCTATACACATTCAATTAAATTTAGATGATTCCACTGTAGCGGTAGTTAATCGTACACATCATCCAACACCAGCTTTAACAGCCAGTGCACAGGTATTTACGATGAATGCGCAAAAGCTGTTCAGCCAAACCGGGAAAGTTTCCCTTTCAACAACCGGGGTTAAGGAATTAATACCGCTTGCACAGGTTTTAAAAAATGCCCGTGGTGTAAGCTTTGTGGTGCTTAACCTAAATGATGCATCAGGCAAACCGGTATCGCATAATGCTTATTGGCTGGCTCCTGATACAAACTATACCGAGCTGAATAAAATGAGGCTTGCACAACTAAAAGTAAGCTATACAAAAGCAGCGCCTATTAATAAGGACGCGCAATATAGCCTGGAGATAAGCAATACATCCAACCAGGTAGCTTTTTTTGTACGTCCGCAATTAATAAGTAATGGGGTAGAAGTAATGCCTTCTTACTGGTCAGCTAATTATTTTACACTTGCTCCGCACGAAACAATAGCGGTTAAAGTTAGCGCGCCTTTAAATAAACTGGAAGCAAAACACACGTCAATTATGGTAAGCGGCTGGAATGTTACCAAACAGGAACTTTTGTTAACGCCCGATAATAAATAAAGCAAATGCTGATTAAAAGGAGTTTAATTTATAGCGTATTCCTGTTTTTGTACACTATACCTGTTTTTGGGCAGGTGTATGATCCGTCAGATAAAAAAGCCACCCGTGAAACATATTGGCTGTATGGTAGTTTACAGCGTTTAATTGGAGCAGGGGTTATATTCGGTCATCATGACGACCTTGCCTATGGCGTAGGCTGGCGCGGAGATAAAGACCGATCAGATGTAAAAAGCGTTACCGGATCATATCCCGCCTTATATGGCTGGGACCTGTCGGGCCTGGAACATAATAGTAGCAAGGATATTAATAGCATACCCTTTAAACAGCAGGAAAAATATGTAAAAGAGGTGTATAAACGCGGAGGCATCAATACTTTTTGCTGGCATTTGAATAACCCTGTAAACGGTAAAACAGCTTGGGATACCTCAGAAAATACAGTTAGACAAATAATATCCGGAGGGGCCTACCATGAGGCTTATATACTTTACCTCGACAGGATAGCTAAGTATATTAAAAAACTAAAAGGTGATGAGGGTGAACCCATCCCCATATTATTCAGGCCGTTTCATGAATTGACAGGCAATTGGTTTTGGTGGTGTAAAAACACCTGCAGTGCTGATGAGTTTAAAACTTTATGGCGTTTTACCATAGATTATCTGCGCGATACTAAAAAATTACATAACCTGCTTGTTGTATATTCTGTGGCCGACTTTAAATCGAAGGAAGCGTTTTTGGAGCGTTATCCCGGCGATACTTATGTAGACGTAGTAGGTTTTGACACTTACTGCACTAAAAGTGTGCCCCGATACCAAAGTGACTTTGAAAAGGATTTATCAATGACTGAGGAAATAGCTGCTGAACATCATAAATTGATTGCCGTAGCAGAAACAGGTTATGAACATTTGCCCCAACCCGATTGGTGGACAACTGTTTTATTACCCATCGCATCCAAATATAAATTATCTTATTTAATGGTTTGGCGCAATGGTGGTCCCGATCAGTTTTATGCTCCGTATCCAGGGCAAACCAGCGCTGATGACTTTAAACAGTTTTTTAAAAGTGAACAAACCATGTTTCAAAACAGGATAACAGGCATGGGTATTTATGGTAAATACATTTTACCTTAAGGAGAAAAGGCATGATAAAGAAAATAATATTGGCAGCAATAATTTGTTATACCAGCTTAACCGTTTTTGGACAATCGTTCTCAACAGCAGTTGAAAAAAATGGTGCATTGCATGTTGAAAAAGGACGGGTTGTTAATCAAAATGGAATTCCGCCGCAACTCAGGGGGATCAGTTTTTCATGGAGTATATGGCAGGGGCAAAAATACTATAACCCCGCTGTGGTCGATTGGCTCAGTGCTGATTTTAAGGTTAGTATTATTCGTGCGGCAATGGCTGTTCAACCAGAAAATGGGTATTTACAGCAACCGCTTATGCAACAAAAGCTAATAACAACTGTAATTGACCGGGCTATAAAGAATGGGATTTATGTGTTGATAGATTGGCATGATCATAATAGCAACCTGCATATAGCGCAATCAAAGCAGTTTTTTACAGCTATGGCACAAAAATATAATGGCGTACCTAATGTGATATATGAAATATGGAACGAGCCCGAACGTGTTACCTGGGATACGGTTAAAAACTACTCGGTACAGGTAATTACAGCAATACGTAAGTATGATGCTAATAACCTTATCATAGTGGGAAGCCCGCATTGGGATCAGGATGTGGATATTGTTGCCGGCGATCCTATTACAGGATTTAACAATATAGCTTATTCATTTCATTTTTATGCTTCTGATCCTAGTCACCAGGCTGCTTTGCGGGCCAAAGCCGATAAAGCCATAAAAAGCGGTCTGCCGCTATTTATTACTGAATGGGGCGTTGGCGAAGCGAATGGAAATGGTGTATTTAATATGGAAGAAAATAAAACCTGGCTTAACTGGATGGAAGATAATAAACTAAGCTGGACAAACTGGAATATTACGGATAAAGAAGAAACAACCGCTATACTACAACCCAATGCTCCTCAAAACGGTGGGTGGACGGATGGTCAGTTAACTTCCGCAGGTAAATATATCAGAGAAAAATTACGACGACTGAATAAGTGATTTTAGATCCATCATACTAACCACCATGTAATTGCGAAACAGGGCTATGTAAAGGGCAACAGCAGTTGAAGCAATCTCGTCGTGGATTATGATAAGGCAGCTATTGCGGGCGACGGGATTGCTTCGCGCTCAGGCAGCACACCATCTGCTCGCAATGACAG
>JAQBOY010000309.1 GCA_028287805.1 Mucilaginibacter sp. | reverse complement strand
ATTGGTAAATAACCCTAAACTGCCATTTATAGCAGGTGAGCTGGGCCATTACAGACCTGAGTTTGCCAATATTAATGATGAAATAGTAAACTTACCGGCAATGGTGCCTTATACTGCTGTAGCAACTACGGAAGGATTGGTACACCGCGGCGATACCTTACATTTCGACAGCCCTTCGGCAGATGAATTGGGGAGGCGGTATGCTGAAAAAATGATACAGGTACAAAAAAAGGTTAAAAGGTAATTTTTAACAGAACCGCAATTTATTACACCAAATATTCAAATAAAGTTTGGTCGCGGTTTAATTCAACTATTTCAAAACGATGTTCCTGCATTCGTGCCAATAGCGCCGGGTAATCTTCAGCAGCTTTTAGTTCGATGCCTACCAGTGCCGGGCCGCTCTCTTTTTCTGTTTTTTTGATGAACTCAAAACGGGTAATATCATCATGCGGCCCTAAAACCTCATTAACAAATAGCTTTAAAGCACCAGGGCGTTGCGGAAAGCGAACGATGAAATAATGTTTAAGGCCTTCATATAATAAAGATTTCTCTTTTATTTCCTGCATACGGGCAATATCATTATTGCCGCCGCTAATAATGCAGACCACTTTTTTCCCTTTGATCTTATCCTTATAGGCATCCAGCACCGCGACGGATAATGCGCCTGCCGGTTCAACTACAATAGCATCCTCATTGTATAATTTTAATATGGTTGTACAAACTTTTCCTTCGGGTACCAGCAACATATCATCCAGCACCTCATTGCAAAGCTGGTAGGTTAATTTCCCTACGCGCTTTACTGATGCGCCATCAACAAAACGGTTGATCTCCGGCAGCGTAACCGGGCCGCCATGTTCAAAAGCTTTAAGCATGGATGGCGCACCCTCCGGCTCTACACCGGCTAATAAAATATTGGGATTTTGCTGTTTTAAATAACTCCCCGTTCCGGCAGCTAAGCCACCACCTCCAATGGGCATAATTACCACTTCCGTATCTGGCAAATCTTCTAATATCTCAACACCTACAGTGCCTTGGCCTTCAATAATAAGGGCATTATCAAACGGAGGGATAAATGTCATTTTATGGGCCTCTGTATAAGCTAACGCTTCCAGCAGGCAATCATCAAATGTATCACCCACTAAAACCAGCTCTACACTGCCGTTTCCAAACATTTCTGTTTGGGTTACTTTTTGTTTAGGTGTAATTTCGGGCATAAATATTACACCTTTTGTGCCCAGCTTTTTACATGAAAACGCAACCCCCTGTGCATGATTACCTGCGCTAGCGCAAACCACGCCACGGCTCAGCTCTTCATCGGTAAGCTGGCTGATCATGTTATAGGCGCCCCGTAGTTTGTACGAACGGACTATTTGCAGGTCCTCCCGCTTTAAATAAAGCTCACATTCGTATTTTTCAGAGAGGCGGGCATTGTATTCCAATGGCGTGTGTTTAACAACATTCGCTAATCGCTGTAAGGCAGCTTCAGAATCTAATTTAACAGTAGTCATGTTTATAAAGTTATAAACCGTTACCCGGATCAACAGGTAACGGTTTTAATTTGTTTATTCCGCACTCAGAATAAAGGTAGAGATGTAATACTTTGTGTCTCTGTTAAATTGGCTCTGTTATATATTTTTAGCCAGCCAATCGCCTACTTCACTTGTTTTATAGGCTTTATTTTTTCCGGACAGGTCCTCAGTTACGATGCCTTCTGCCAGCGATTTATTAACAACTGATCTGATTAGTTCTGCTTCTTCTTTTAACCCAAAAGCATCCTCAAACATCATCGCGGCAGATAGTACTGTTGCTAACGGATTAGCAATGTCTTTACCCGCAGCTTGCGGATAAGAGCCGTGAATTGGTTCGAATAAGGAAGTATGGACACCAATTGAAGCAGATGGCATTAAGCCCATAGAACCCGAAATAACGGATGCTTCATCTGTTAAGATATCACCAAAAAGATTTTCAGTGATCAATACGTCGTACGAGTTTGGCCATTGCACCAAACGCATAGCAACCGCATCAACAAACTCGTAGCTTACCGTAACTTCCGGGAAATCTTTTTCCATATCCTGAACAGTTTCTCTCCACAAACGTGATGTTTCCAGCACATTTGCCTTGTCTACGCAACAAAGTTTTTTACCACGTTGCATCGCCATTTCAAAGCCTAATTTAGCCAGACGCTGAATCTCTCCCCGGGTATAAGTACAGGTATCAAAAGCAGTATTGCCATCATCTTTTCTTCCCCTTTCGCCAAAATAAATACCACCGGTTAGTTCACGTAGTATAATTAGATCTGTACCCTCTATCCGCTCTCTTTTTAACGGCGAATTATCAATTAAAGATGGGAAAGTAAATGTTGGGCGCACATTGGCGAACAGGCCCAGTTTTTTACGCATCTTTAATAATCCCTGTTCCGGGCGAACAGTAGCTTTAGGATCATTATCAAAACGTGGGTGCCCGATAGCGCCAAATAAAACAGCATCCGCCGCCATGCATATCTCGTGTGTTTCATCAGGGTAAGGCTCACCAACCGCGTCAATAGCGCAGGCGCCAGTCAGGGCCGAGGTCCATACAATTTCATGATTAAATTTTTTTGCTACAGCATTTGATACCTTAACAGCCTGATCAATAACCTCAGGCCCGATTCCATCTCCTGCTAAAAGGGCGATATTCAGTTTCATTTGTTTTATAGTTGTGTTTAAATATTTGTATTTATCTGCTCTAATCCTGATTCTTGTCTCCCGCCAATGTTGGTGTTGTCACCAACATTCTGCGTTTTGGATAAACGGAATTATCAGGATAAAATATTTCCGTTCTGCCCAATCACGCTATTGCAGGTGACAACACCTGCAATGGCGTAGGATAAGACATTTCCGTTCTGCCCAATCACGATATTGCAGGTGACAACGCCTGCAATGGCGTAGGATAAAACATTTCCGTTCTGCCCAATCACGATATTGCAGGTGACAACACCTGCAATGGCGTAGGATAAAATATTTCCGTTCTGCACAATCACGATATTGCAGGTGACAACACCTGCAATATCGTGATTGTATTTTAATATTGTTAAATATACTCCCGCTCTTCCGCCAATGTTAGTGTTGTCATCAACATTCCGCTCTTCTTGATTCTTGCCTCTATTCTAAATAATATTCAGCATTTTCTGGGTAGCCTTAATAGCGCAAACCGTCTGATCTGAATCCAGTCCCCGGGTTATAAATTTTTTCTGGTCTGTTTCCCAGGTAATAATGGTTTCGCATAAGGCGTCAGAACTGCTGCCCGGCGCTATCCTCACGGCATAATCAATCAACTTGGGCAAGCATCTTTGTTTTTTAGCATAAACCGTGGAAAGCGCATTCATAAACGCGTCAAACTGACCGTCGCCCTGCGCGTTCTCTTCAAATTTTTCCCCATCAATCTTTACAGAAATAGTTGCTGAAGGCCGCAAACCCATAGCGTTCATTAACACGTAGGATTCTACAATAACCTTCTCTTCATAAAGGCTGCTGTCCAAAACATCCGAAATGATATAAGGCAGGTCTTCTTTAGTTACCGTTTCTTTTTTATCGCCCAGTTCAATAACACGCTGAGTAACTTTCTTTAAGTCGGCATCATTTAATTTCAGGCCTAATTCCTGAAGGTTTTTTTCGATGTTTGCCTTGCCTGATGTTTTCCCCAGAGCATATTCCCGCTTTCTTCCAAACCGCTCCGGCAGAAGGTCGTTAAAATAAAGGTTATTCTTATTGTCGCCGTCAGCGTGTATGCCTGCGGTTTGCGTAAATACATTGTCTCCAACAATTGGTTTGTTAGAAGGTATCCTGATTCCGGAGAATGTTTCAACCAGTTTACTTACTGTATAAATGGAAGATTCTTTGATCCCTATTTCAACTTCCGGCGCAAAATCATTAATTACGGCAACAGCGCTGGCCATGGCGGCATTTCCCGCTCTTTCGCCCATCCCGTTTACGGTTAAATGCAGGCCGTTTATTCCGGCTTTTACAGCTTCCAAAACATTGGCTGTGCCCAGGTCGTAATCGTTATGCGCGTGGAAATCAAAATGAAGGTTTGGATATTTTGATATAAGGCCGGTTAAAAACTGGAAGGTTTCCGCAGGTGTTAAAATACCCAGCGTGTCAGGTAATAATATTCTTTTTATAGGTTGTAGCGCCAAAAAATCCAACAGCTGGAAAACATAAGCAGGGGAGTTGCGCATGCCGTTGCTCCAGTCTTCTAAATAAACATTGGTAGCAATGCTATTACTTTGGGCCAGGTCAATAACCTGCTTTATTTCGGCAAAATGTTGGTCCGGGGTTTTTTTAAGCTGATGCGTTAAATGATTTAACGAGCCCTTGGTTAATAGATTTTGAACTTTAACTCCCGCTTTTACCATCCAGTCAATAGAAACGCCGCTGTCTACAAATGACAATACTTCAATGCGGTGTGCATACCCATGTGCCTCCGCCCATTTTAAAATGCTTTTAACCGCCCGGAATTCCCCATCCGATACCCGTGCCGAAGCAATTTCAACCCGGTCCACGTTGAGTTCTTCCAGTAATAACTGGGTTATGGTTAGCTTTTCTGAAACGGAAAATGATACGCCTGATGTTTGTTCGCCATCACGAAGCGTAGTGTCCATTATGTGTATTTTCGTTCTTTCCATGGTATAGGCCTTCATTAGGTTTCGTTAGTTGCCTCACCTAAATCCTCTCCAAAGGAGAGGACTTGACTGCAAGCAGCATATTTTATTTTTTAAGCGTTTGTTCGCCATCACGAAGCGTAGTGTCCATTATCTCTATTTTCCTTCTTTCATGGTATAGGCCTTCATTAGCTGCCTCACCTAAATCCTCCCTAAAGGAGAGGATTTGACTGCAATAGCATATTTATTTTTTTAAGCCCCTCCTTTGGAGAGGGGTTGGGTGAGGCGGAAATTAAAGTGGAAGATTTAAAGCGAAATCCTGGATCTCAGATTTTATACTTTGCAGATAATCGATGTCATCAAAACCATTTATCATATTATCTTTTTTATAAGGGCTGATTTCAAATGTTTCTTTTTCGCCTGTTGATAAAAGTGTAATAGTTTGACCGGGCAGGTTTACTTCCAGCTCTGTTTCCGGATCAGCATGGATTGCTGCAAATATCTTTTCAGCAAATTCCGGGCTAACCTGTACAGGTAGTACGCCAATGTTTAAACAGTTATTTCTGAAAATGTCAGCAAAAAAACTGGACACCACGCACCTGAATCCATAATCATAAATGGCCCATGCAGCATGTTCTCTTGACGAGCCGGAACCGAAATTTTTACCGCCTACCAATATTTTACCCTTATAAGTGGGGTTATTTAATACAAAATCCTGTTTAGGCGTATTATCGGCGTTGTATCTCCAGTCGCGGAAAAGGTTATCACCAAAGCCAACCCGCTCGGTTGCTTTTAAAAAGCGGGCCGGAATTATTTGGTCGGTGTCTATATTTTCTATCGGAAGCGGAACCGCGGTGCTTCTTAGTATATTAAATTTATCGTAAGCCATTTTATTGTTTTGTGATTAAACAAGTTCTTCAATTAATGTTCTCGGATCTGTAACCACGCCGGTAACGGCGGCAGCGGCAGCAACTAACGGACTGGCCAGCATGGTTCTTGCACCAGGGCCCTGTCTGCCTTCAAAATTTCTGTTTGAGGTACTAACTGCATACTTTCCGGCAGGAACCTTATCATCATTCATAGCTAAACAAGCAGAGCAGCCCGGCTGACGTAAAGAAAAACCAGCTTCAGTTAATATATCCAGCAAGCCTTCCTCTTTAATTTGGGCTTCAACAATATGCGAACCCGGTACCAGCCAAACGGTAACATCATCAGCCTTATGCTTGCCTTTTACCAGGGATGTGAATGCCCTGAAATCTTCTATACGGCCATTGGTGCAGCTACCAACAAAAACAAAATCTACTTTTTTGCCTATCATGGATTCACCTTCATGGAAGCCCATATAGCCTAATGATTTAGCATAGGTTGCAGCGCCACCTTCTACATGAGCCGCATCAGGAATATCGTGCGAAATTCCCATGCCCATGCCCGGGTTTGTGCCGTAAGTGATCATGGGTTCAATAGCAGAACCATCAAAGGTCAGTTCTTTATCAAAAACTGCATCCGCATCGGTCTTTAGTGTTTTGTAATAAGCTAATGCTTTATCCCAGGCCTCGCCTTTAGGGCTAATCTCACGGCCCTTTTCATAATTGATCGTGGTTTCATCCGGTGCAATCATGCCGCCGCGCGCACCCATTTCAATACTTAAATTACAAACCGTCATCCGGCCTTCCATGCTCATGTTTTCAAAAACATTACCGGCATATTCAACAAAATATCCGGTTGCACCCGAAGTG
>JAQBOY010000231.1 GCA_028287805.1 Mucilaginibacter sp. | reverse complement strand
CATACGGCGAAAAAAAGGAGAAAAATACCTCCGGTCCTTTAAAAGGACATTTCGAAAAAGCAGGCACTACCCCCAAACGTAAACTGGTTGAATTTAAAACTTTCGAGGATGAAAAAGCTCTTGGTGACACCGTCACTGTAGAAATTTTCGCTGCGGGAGATTTTGTTGACGTAGTTGGTACATCAAAGGGTAAAGGTTTCCAGGGTGTTGTAAAACGTCATGGTTTCGGTGGTGTTGGTATGCAAACTCACGGTCAGCATAACCGTTTGCGTGCTCCGGGTTCACTGGGTGCCTCTTCATGGCCTTCACGTGTATTTAAAGGAATGCGTATGGCTGGTCAAATGGGTAACACCCGCGTTAAAACTCAAAACTTAGAAGTTTTGAAAGTTTATCCGGAACAAAATCTATTGGTTGTTAAAGGTTCCATCCCCGGAGCTAAGGGTTCATTCGTAATAGTGGATAAATAAGATGGAAGTTAAAGTATTAAACGTATCAGGTAAAGAAACAGGTGCCAAGGTGCAGCTTCCTGAAGCCATATTCGGTATTGAACCAAACGATCACGCGATCTATCTGGATGTTAAGCAGTATTTAGCTAATCAGCGCCAGGGAACGCACAAATCAAAACAACGCAACGAAATTGCAGGTTCAACCCGCAAATTATATAAACAAAAAGGTACAGGCGGTGCCCGTGCAGGTAGCGTAAAATCACCATTGTTTAATGGTGGTGGCCGTGTATTCGGTCCGCAGCCACGCGATTATAGCTTTAAGTTAAACAAGAAGCTAAAATCACTGGCACGCAAATCAGCCTTATCTTATAAAGCACAAGACAGCAGCATCATCGTTTTGGAAGATTTCAATTTTGATTCTATCAAAACTAAAAATTATGTACAGCTGACTGCAGACCTTAATGTTACTGATGTAAAAACATTATTAGTACTGCCTGCAGCAAATAACAATGTGTATTTATCAAGCAGAAACCTGAAAAAAACTAAGGTGGTTACAGCAGACCAGTTAAACACTTATGATGTGTTAAACGCAGGGAAACTGTTATTAACTACTGGTGCTGTTAAGCTTTTGGAGGAAGCATTTGCTAAGTAATATGGAAATTTTAAAGAAACCCCTGCTTACTGAAAAAGTAACTCAACTAACTGAGAAGCTTAACCGCTATGCTTTTATAGTTGACCCAAGGGCTAACAAAATTCAGATAAAAACAGCCATTGAAGCCATGTATGGCGTAAATATTGAGGCTGTAAATACCATGAGGTACGTCGGAAAACTGAAAAGTCGTAATACAAAAGCCGGGCCGGTATCTGGTCGTGCGGCAACGTATAAAAAAGCGATTGTTACGTTGAAAGATGGTGAAACAATAGATTTTTATAGCAGTATATAAATAGAGATGGCAGTAAAAAGATTTAAACCGGTTACGCCGGGTACCCGCTTCAGAGTAGGTGCCGATAACTCTGATATCACAACAAACGTTCCTGAAAAAACGTTGGTGGTATCTCACAAAAAATCAGGCGGACGTAACAATAGCGGTAAAATGACCATGCGCTACATGGGTGGTGGTCATAAGCAGTCATACAGATTGATCGATTTTAAACGTAATAAGTTTGATATCCCTGCAAAAGTTGCAACTATTGAGTATGATCCTAACCGTTCAGCTCGTATAGCTTTATTGCACTTTGTTGATGGTGAAAAAAGATACATGATCGCTCCTGAAGGATTAACAGTTGGACAAACTGTTATATCAGGCGAAACAGCAGCTCCTGAAGTTGGTAATACCTTGCCATTAAAAACTATACCATTGGGTTCTATCATTCATAATATTGAATTGAACCCTGGGCAGGGCGGTATCATTGCACGTTCAGCAGGTACTTACGCACAGCTTTCAGCCCGTGATGGTAAGTATGCTATTATTAAATTGCCTTCAGGCGAAACACGTATGATATTAGCTACTTGTTTAGCTACCATCGGTACCGTTTCAAACGGCGAAAAGGCAAATGAGGTGTTAGGTAAAGCCGGTCGTAAACGCTGGTTAGGCCGTCGCCCAAGAGTTCGTGGTGTTGCCATGAACCCGGTAGATCACCCTATGGGTGGTGGTGAGGGAAGGGCCTCAGGTGGTCATCCACGTTCACGTAAAGGTTTATTAGCTAAAGGCTACAAAACTCGTGACAAAAAGAAAACATCGGATCGTTATATCATTGAAAGAAGGAAAAAATAATGGCTCGTTCAATTAAAAAAGGACCTTACATAGATCATAACCTGGAAAGAAAAGTTCTGACCCTGAATGATACAAGTAAAAAATCAGTTGTAAAAACATGGTCACGTCGTTCCATGATCTCTCCTGATTTCGTTGGTCATACATTCGCTGTACACAATGGTAATAAATTTATCCCTGTGTACGTAACAGAAAACATGGTTGGTCACAAGTTGGGAGAATTTGCTCCAACCCGTACATTCCGCGGTCACGCAGAAAAGAAAAAATAAGCAATGGAAGCAACAACTAAAATTAAAAAGTCTGTACTGATAAAACAGCGCAAAGAAGAGGAAAAGGCTCAGAAAGGCGGCCCATCTATTGCTAAGTTACAGAACTGCCCAACTTCCCCGCGCAAAATGCGTTTGGTAGTTGACCTGATTCGTGGTGTTAACGTTGAAAAAGCGTTGTACATCTTAAAATATACCAATAAAGAAGCTGCCATACGTGTAGAAAAATTATTGCTTTCGGCTATTAAAAACTGGGAAGCAAAAAATGAAGACAAACGTGTTGAAGATAGCAGCCTGTTTGTTAAAGAAGTTTCAGTAGGTGGCGGAAAAATGCAAAAAAGATTACGCCCTGCTCCGCAAGGAAGAGGGTACCGTATCCGTAAACGCTCCAACCACGTAACCCTGATTGTGGATAGTAAAAACGATAACAATTAATTTGAAATGGGACAGAAAGCACATCCAATAGGTAACAGATTAGGAATCATCAGAGGTTGGGATTCTAACTGGTTCGGTGGCAACAACTACTCCGACAAATTAGTTGAAGACGAAAAGATCCGCAAATATCTTTCAGCACGTATCAACAAAGGCGGCGTGTCAAAAGTAGTTATTGAGCGTACTTTAAAACGTATCACAGTAACTATCCACACAGCTCGTCCGGGTATTGTGATTGGTAAAGGTGGAGCGGAAGTTGATAAGATCAAAGAAGAGTTAAAGAAACTGACTAAAAAGGAAGTTCAAATCAACATCTTTGAAATTAAACGTCCGGAACTTGATGCACAATTAGTGGCAGAAGGTATCGCAAAACAATTAGAAGCACGTATCTCATTCCGTCGTGCCATGAAAACTACTATTGCTTCAACCATGAGAATGGGTGCTGAAGGAATTAAAGTAATGACATCAGGCCGTTTAGGTGGCGCTGAAATGGCACGTAGCGAACAATATAAAGAAGGAAGAATTCCATTGCACACTTTCCGTGCAGATATTGACTATGCATTAGCTGAAGCTTTAACCACTTATGGTAAAATAGGTGTTAAAGTATGGATTTGCAAAGGCGAAGTATACGGAAAACGCGACTTGTCTCCAAACATTGGCGGTACAAGCAGCAGCAGCGGTAAAGGCGGACGCCCTGAAGCAGGCGCGGCAGGCTTCGGCGGTCGTGGCAACGAAAGAGGTGGCGAACGTGGCGGAGAACGCAGAGGCGACCGTAAACCAGGACCAGGTGGTGACCGCAGAGGCGGTGGCCCGGGACAAGGCGGCAACCGCGGTGGCGGTAACCGTCCGGGTGGTGCTAATCGTCCAGGTGGCCAGGGCGGCGGAAATCGTCCGGGTGGAAACCGTCCGGGTGGATCAAGATAATAACTAAGTAAGAATAAATATCGTTTAGATATTAAAGAATAAGAAAATGCTACAGCCAAAAAGAACGAAGTTCAGAAAGATGCAAAAAGGCAAAATGAAAGGCAACGCCACCCGTGGCGCTGAGCTATCATTTGGATCTTTCGGTATAAAATCACTCGAGCCGGCCTGGATCACCAGCCGCCAGATCGAGGCTGCACGTATTGCTGTAACACGTTTTATGAAACGTGAAGGCCAGGTTTGGATCAGGATTTTTCCTGACAAGCCGGTAACTAAAAAGCCTGCAGAAGTACGTATGGGTAAAGGTAAAGGTGCTCCGGAATATTGGGTGGCGGTAGTTCGCCCGGGCAGGATCATTTTTGAAGCAGAAGGTGTACCTATGGCAGTTGCTAAAGAGGCTTTACGCCTTGCAGCCCAGAAATTACCTGTGCAAACAAGATTTATAGTACGTAACGATTACGTAGAGGCATAAATAACAAGTGTTGTAAGTTATAAGTTGTAAGTTGTATGAACTTGCAGCCTTTACTTTCAACTGATTAGAAAGAAAAAAGTAGTTAATAAGTTGTAATAAAATATCTACAGCTCACAACCTACAACATACAACAGAATAAGAAAATGAAGAACTCAGAAATTTTAGAGCTGGCAACTGAAGAGTTGACTGCAAGGATCGGCGAGGAGAGAGCTACTCTTACTAAACTGAAATTTGCTCATGCGGTTTCCGCCATTGAAAATCCAACTCGTATTACAAAAGTACGCAAGGACATTGCTCGTTTAAATACTGAAATAACAAAGCGTAAAGCGGCGTCAGCTTCTGAAAAAAAATAATTTTTACGCGTCGAGAAAAATGGAAAGAAATTTAAGAAAAACACGTACCGGCCTGGTAGTTAGCAATAAGATGGAGAAATCTATTGTTGTAGCTGTGGAGCGGAAAGTGAAGCACCCGATCTATGGTAAGTTTGTTAAGAAAACTACCAAATTTATGGCTCATGACGAAACTAATACCTGTGGTATTGGTGATACCGTATTGATTATGGAAACACGCCCTTTGAGCAAAAGCAAAAATTGGAGATTAGTTCAAATTATAGAAAGGGCTAAATAAAATGGTACAACAGGAATCAAGATTAAATGTAGCTGACAACAGCGGTGCTAAAGAAGTTTTAGTGATCCGTGTGTTAGGCGGTACAGGTAAAAGATATGCCTCAATAGGTGATAAGATTGTAGTAACTGTAAAAAGCGCGCTGCCATCAGGTAACATCAAAAAAGGTACAGTATCTAAAGCCGTTGTGGTTAGAACTAAAAAAGAGATCCGTAGAAAAGACGGATCATATATCCGTTTCGACGATAACGCGGCCGTTTTGTTAAACAACCAGGATGAGCCGAGAGGCACACGTATATTTGGCCCTGTTGCAAGAGAATTGCGTGAAAAACAATTTATGAAAATTGTATCATTAGCACCGGAGGTATTGTAACATGGAAAAGAAAAAAGAACAAACACCTGCCAAATTAAAGATCCGTAAAGGTGATTTGGTAAAGGTTATAGCCGGCGACTCAAAAGGTTCGCAAGGTAAAATAGTTGAAGTTATATTAGCTAAAAACCGGGCTATTGTTGAAGGTGCCAATATGGTATCAAAACATACCAAGCCTAATGCTGCTAATCCTAACGGAGGTATTGTAAAACAAGAAGCTGCTATACATATTTCTAACCTAATGCTGGTTGATCCTAAATCAGGAGCTGCAACCCGTGTTGGCAGAAAAAAGAATGATGCCGGTAAACTGGTTAGGGTAGCAAAAAAATCAGGGGAGGAAATTAAGTAATGACTTACGTACCAAGATTAAAATCAAAATATAAAGACGAGATACGCACCGCGCTGAAAGATAAGTTTCAGTACAAAAGCGTAATGCAGGTTCCTAAACTGGAAAAAATTGCAATTAACCAGGGTGTTGGTGGTGCTACCACTGATAAAAAACTGATTGAAACAACAATCACTGAGTTAACTACTATTACTGGTCAGCAAGCTGTAGCTTCAAAGTCTAAAAAAGATATATCAAACTTTAAATTGCGTAAAAATATGCCAATAGGCGTACGTGTTACCTTGCGTGACAACACAATGTATGAGTTTTTAGATCGTTTAATTGCTGTTGCCTTACCACGTATCCGTGATTTTAAAGGCATCAATGATAAAGGTTTTGACGGAAGAGGAAATTATACCTTAGGTATAACCGAACAAATTATATTCCCTGAAATCAATATCGATAAAATTAATAAAATTCAGGGTATGGATATTACCTTTGTAACCTCAGCAAACAATGATGTTGAAGCATTGGAGTTACTGAAACAATTTGGTTTACCATTTAAAAATCAAAATCCTAATGGCTAAAGAAGGCGTAAAGGCACGTGAAATTAAACGTGCTAAATTAGTAGCAAAGTATGCTGAAAAAAGGGCAGCCCTTAAAGCAGCCGGTGATTATATAGCTTTAGATAAATTACCTAAAGCATCATCAGCAGTTAAATTGCACAATCGTTGCAAATTAACCGGCCGTCCGCGCGGTTATATGCGCCAGTTTGGTATATCACGTGTAACATTCCGTGATATGGCATTAGCTGGTAAAATACCGGGAGTGAAAAAAGCAAGCTGGTAACTAATCAGTAGCAAGTAGTTAGTATCCAGTAGCAAGACTATTAGAACTAATAATTTGCAATTAAGTAGTTTGAATGAGGACAAGAAATACTTGATACTCCATACTAGCTACTTGATACCCAACAAAAAGAATTAACCGATGGAAGGTCGCCCGAAGGGTCGGGAAGGAAACCACCATCACAATACATAAATAATGAATACAGATCCAATAGCAGATTATCTTACACGTGTAAGAAATGCCATTAAAGCCAACCACAGGGTTGTTGAAATTCCGGCATCAAATCTGAAAAAGGAAATCACGAAAGTGCTTTTCGACAAAGGTTACATCGCGAATTATAAGTTTGAGGATAATGGTCCGCAAGGCACCATTAAAGTGGCTTTAAAATACCACCCAATAACTAAAATTCCTGCTATCCGCAACGTTTCGCGCATTAGCAGACCAGGTTTAAGAAAATACGCAGGCATGGATAATTTGCCAAGAGTATTAAACGGTTTAGGTATCGCTATCCTGTCAACTTCAAAAGGTGTAATGACCGATAAAGAAGCGCGTCAGCAAAATGTAGGCGGCGAAGTTTTATGCTACGTTTATTAATAGGAGGAATTAGCAATGTCAAGAATAGGAAAAGCACCAATAGCAATACCGGCAGGCGTAACCATTACCGTATCTAACGAAAATTTAGTTACTGTTAAAGGCCCTAAAGGTGAATTGCAGCAAGCAGTTGATAGTGATATCATTATTGCACAGGAAGACGGCAATTTAATTGTTAAACGTCCATCTGAACAAAAACGCCACAAAGCATTACATGGTTTATACCGTTCGCTTTTAAATAATATGGTAACCGGAGTAACTACTGGTTATAAAGTTGAACAAGAATTAGTAGGTGTGGGTTACCGTGCTACTAATACAGGTAACACTTTAGACCTTGTGCTGGGTTATTCTCACCACTATGTGTTTGAGTTACCAAAAGAAATTAAAGTTACAACCACTGCTGAAAAGGGTAAAAACCCAACCATTATTCTGGAATCAAATGATAAGCAATTGATTGGACAGGTAGCGGCAAAAATACGCTCGTTACGTGCACCTGAGCCTTACAAAGGAAAAGGTATCAAGTTTGTTGGCGAAGTATTGAGAAGAAAAGCAGGTAAATCAGCATCTAAAAAATAATCGTCATGGGAGCTAAATTATCAAGAAGAGACAGAATTAAAATGGGGATCAGGAAGCGCCTTTCAGGTTCTTCAGCACGCCCGCGTTTGTCAGTATACAGAAGCAATAAAGGTATTTATGCGCAGATCATTGACGATGTATCCGGAAAAACTATCGTATCAGCTTCATCTTTATCAAAAGATTTTGTAGCAACAAACGGTACTAAGTCAGATCAGTCAATAGCCGTAGGCAAACTGGTAGCTGAAAAAGCTATTGCTGCAGGTATTAAAGATGTGGTTTTTGACAGGAACGGATATTTGTATCATGGCCGTGTTAAATCACTGGCTGAAGGTGCACGTGAAGGTGGGTTAAACTTTTAATCGAAAAGAGAAATGTCAACAATCAACATAAAAAGAGTAAAAACCAGCGAGATCGAATTAAAAGACCGTTTGGTAAGCATACAGCGTGTAGCCAAAGTAACTAAAGGCGGCCGTACATTCAGCTTTTCTGCCATTGTAGTGGTAGGTGATGAAAACGGTGTTGTAGGTTACGGTTTAGGTAAAGCTAAAGAGGTTACTGAAGCTATTGCAAAAGGTATTGATGATGCCAAAAAGAACCTGGTAAAAGTGCCTATTATTAACGGTACTGTTCCTCACGAGCAGATCGGTAAATTCTCAGGCGGATTTATATTTATTAAACCAGCAGCAAACGGTACCGGTGTTATTGCAGGTGGCGCGATGCGTGCGGTATTAGAATCAGCAGGAGTACACAACGTATTGGCTAAATCAAAAGGTTCATCAAACCCGCACAACGTGGTTAAGGCAACTGTATCAGCATTATCGCAATTACGTGATGCCCATACCGTAGCACAACAACGTGGCATTAGTTTAGGTAAAGTATTTAACGGATAATCAGTCATGGCAAAAATCAAAATAACTCAGATTAAAAGCGTGATCGATAGAAGTGAGCGCCAAAAAAGGACAATTGAGGCTTTAGGCTTGAAAAAAATTAACCACAGTGTGGAAGTTGAGGCAAATGCCGCTATCATTGGTATGGTAAGAAAAGTTAATCACCTGGTAGCAGTAGAAAATATTTAGTGTTATGAATTTAAGTAATCTTAAACCTGCAAAAGGTTCTACTAAAAATAGAAAAAGAATTGGCCGTGGTACAGGTTCTGGCCGTGGCGGTACATCAACCCGTGGTCATAAAGGTGCGGGCTCACGTTCAGGTACATCTACCAAGATAGGTTTTGAAGGTGGTCAGATGCCTTTACAACGCCGTGTACCTAAGGTAGGATTTAAAAATCCTAACCGTGTGGAGTATGTAGGTATTAACCTGGATGTTTTACAAAAATTAACAGAGCAATATACAGTTGCATCAATTGATTTTGCTACTTTAAAAGAACATGGTTTGGTGTCAAGAAACGACCTGGTAAAAATATTGGGCCGTGGCGAATTAACTGCCAAATTAGAAGTTAAAGCTCATGCATTTACTGCTACCGCTCAAAAAGCGATTGAAGCAGCAGGTGGTACCATAGTTAAGTTGTAAGTTTCAATGAAGAAATTTTTCACCACATTATCCAATATCTGGAAAATTGAGGATCTAAGAGTGCGTATAATTAACACACTCTTATTTCTTTTAATATATCGCGTAGGCTGTTATGTTATTTTGCCTGGTGTTAATCACGCATCTTTAGATTCGCATAAAGCGAAAGAAGGATTGGTTGGATTGCTAAATATGTTTGCAGGAGGTGCATTTTCTAATGCATCTATTTTTGCTTTAGGTGTAATGCCTTATATATCTGCTTCCATTGTGATGCAATTATTGGGTATAGCTGTTCCTTATTTTGCTAAAATGCAAAAGGAGGGTGAAAGTGGCCGTAACAAAATTAACCAGTGGACACGTTATCTGACTATTGCTATTGCAGCGCCCCAGGCTGTTGCCTATTTGCATTCGCAAATAGCGGCTGATGCATTATTAATATCAGGGCCGGCGTTTACTATTATGAATACGTTTATTTTAACTACAGGCACATTATTCATTATGTGGCTTGGTGAAAAAATTACGGATAAAGGTATTGGTAATGGTATATCCTTAATTATAATGGTGGGTATTATTGCTCAGCTACCAGGTGCGTTTATTGTTGAATTTCAATCACGTACCGGCGGACAGGGTGGTTTAATTACCTTTATAGTTGAGCTTATAGCATTAATAGGTGTGGTAATGTTCACTGTTTTAATTATTCAGGGAACCAGGAAAGTAGCTGTACAATACGCTAAACGCATTGTTGGTAATAAGCAATATGGCGGCGTTCGTCAATATATTCCTTTAAAAGTAACAGCTGCGGGTGTTATGCCAATTATATTTGCTCAGGCATTAATGTTTATACCTGCAACAGTTGCGCAATTTTTTCCTAATGCAGCCTCAAACGGTATATTAATTGCATTATCAAACTATAACTCCTGGTTGCACAACGTATTGTTTGGTTTGTTAATCATCGTGTTCACCTACTTCTACACTGCTATTACCATCAACCCTAATCAAATGGCTGATGATATGAAGAAGAATGGTGGCTTTGTTCCGGGTGTTAAACCTGGTCAGGCAACGGCACACTATCTGGATGATGTGATTTCAAAAATTACCTTACCAGGTTCTATATTTCTGGCCATTGTAGCTATTATTCCTGCTTTGGTAAGTTTAGCGGGTGTTAGCAGTTTGTTTTCAAGATTCTTTGGTGGTACATCACTGATCATTCTTGTAGGTGTTGTTTTAGATACCTTACAGCAAATAGAAAGTCACCTGTTAATGCGTCACTATGATGGATTAATGAAAACTGGAAGAATTGCAGGCCGTACAAGTATACCAACAACTTCGGGAACATCTTCGCCGGTTATTTAACAATACAACAATGTCAAAGATCAATTATAAGTCTGTCGAAGAGATAGAACTCATAAGAGAAAGTTCTTTACTTGTTGGTAAAACATTGGGTGAGATTGCGAAGGTAGTTGGCCCCGGTGTAAAAACTATTGAATTAAATAAGCTGGCTGAAACCTATATCCGCGATAATGGCGGGGTGCCTGCTTTTTTAAATTACAGCGGATTCCCTTATTCATTATGTATTTCAGTAAATGATAAAGTTGTACATGGTTTCCCCGGTGATTACTTCTTAAAAGAAGGCGACCTGATATCAGTTGATTGCGGTGTTGTATTGAATAAATATTACGGCGACTCAGCTTACACCTTTGCCATAGGCGAGGTTAGCGATACCGCTAAAAAGTTGATGCGTGTAACACAGGAATGCCTGGTGTTAGGTGTTGAGAAAGCGGTAGTTGGAATGAGGGTAGGTGATATAGGCTATGCGGTACAGGAGCACGCTGAAAAAAATGGTTTTGGTGTAGTGAAGGAGCTGGTAGGTCATGGTGTTGGCTTACAATTGCATGAAAAGCCGGAAGTGCCTAATTATGGCAAACGCGGATCAGGTATTAAATTGGAGGAAGGGATGGTGATAGCTATTGAGCCGATGATTAATGCAGGACGCGCTGGCGTAAAGTTTTGGGACGACGGATGGACAGTATCAACCGTTGATGGAAAACCATCAGCACATTATGAACATACCGTTGCTGTAAAAAAGGGAAAAGCTGATATACTTTCAACATTTTCATACGTTGATAATGTTTTAAAAGAAAAAAATAAAAGTTAAAAATATTTTATTAATTTTGCATCCCGCTTTTAAGGTGGATAATTAAGTAATAATCAATAAAATATGGCTAAACAAGCCTCAATTGAACAGGACGGTACAATTAAGGAAGCATTATCAAATGCGATGTTCAGGGTTGAACTTGAAAACGGACACGAGATCATTGCACACATATCAGGAAAAATGCGCATGCATTATATAAAAATATTACCTGGTGATAGAGTTAAATTGGAAATGAGTCCCTATGATTTAACAAAAGGGAGAATAACATACAGATATAAATAAGAAAGAGATGAAAGTTAGAGCATCCATTAAAAAACGTAGCGTTGATTGCAAGATCATTCGTCGTAACGGGAAACTTTATGTAATCAACAAAAAGAATCCTAAGTATAAACAACGCCAGGGCTAAAATAATTTTGAATTAGAGAATTATTGAATTACTTATTAATCAAATTCAATTCTTCGATAACTCAATCAATCAATAAATAAAATATATGGCAAGGATATCAGGTATTGATTTACCAAAGAATAAAAGAGGAGAAATCGGGCTTACCTACATTTTTGGTATAGGTCGTTCAACAGCTCAGCGTATTTTGACTGAAGCTGGTATTGATTTTGATACTAAAGTACAGGACTGGAGCGATGATCAGTTATCTGCTATACGCGGTATAATTAATGATCAGATAAAGGTAGAAGGTTCACTTCGTTCAGAAGTGCAGTTGAACATTAAGCGTTTAATGGATATTGGCTGTTACCGTGGTACACGTCATCGTAAAGGATTACCGTTACGTGGTCAGCGTACCAAAAACAACTCCCGTACCCGTAAAGGTAAACGTAAAACAGTTGCTAACAAGAAGAAGGCTACTAAATAGTGATTAGTGATTGGTGAGCGGAGATGAATTGATGCTCAAAAATCATTAGGAATAAAAATTAAAAAAATGGTTACGGGTCCGGGTTATTCATTAATCCAATAATTCGTAAACTCAATAAATAAAAAAATGGCTAAAACTAAAAAAGTTACCAAAAAGCGTGTTGTAATTGTTGAGCCGGTAGGCGAGGCGCATATCAACGCTACTTTTAACAATATCATTTTAACCCTTACCAACAAATCTGGCCAGGCTATTTCATGGTCATCTGCCGGAAAAATGGGTTTTAAGGGTTCAAAAAAGAATACTCCTTACGCTGCCTCACAAGCTGCTGCTGATTGCGCTAAAGTTGCTTATGACTTAGGCTTGCGTAAAGTAGAAGTATTTGTAAAAGGCCCGGGTTCTGGTCGTGAATCAGCTATCCGTACTTTGCAAACTACAGGTATTGAAGTAACTACTATAAAGGATATTACACCGCTTCCGCACAACGGTTGCCGTCCTTCAAAAAGAAGAAGAGTTTAATTAACTGATTTTAAAGCTAAGATTCTGCAACGTAAGGTTGCATGATACTTTAAGAAAACACAAAAATGGCTAGATATACAGGTCCAAAATCAAAAATTGCACGTAGGTTCCGTGAGCCGATCTTCGGTCCGGATAAAGCGTTAGAAAGAAAAAACTACCCGCCGGGTATGCATGGTGCTTCCAAAAGAAGAGGAAAGCAATCAGAGTATTCAACCCAGTTAATGGAGAAACAAAAAGTTAAATACACTTATGGTGTATTAGAGCGTCAGTTCGAAAACTTGTTTCACCGTGCTTCTGCTAAAGAAGGTATTACAGGCGAAAACTTATTAAAATTCTTAGAAGCCCGCTTAGATAACGCTGTTTATCGTTTAGGTATTGCTCCTACACGTTCGGGCGCCCGTCAGTTAGTGGGCCACAAACATATTACTGTTAATGGTGAAGTAGTAAACATCGCTTCTTACTTATTAAGAGCAGGTGATGTTATCGCAGTTCGCGAAAAATCTAAATCACTGGAGGCAATTTCTCATTCTGTTGCCGGCAGAAAAATAAATAAATATAGCTGGTTAGAATGGGATGCTGCTACCTTAACAGGCAAATTCCTTAACTATCCAAACCGTGATGAAATTCCTGAAAACATAAAGGAAAATCTGATCGTCGAGTTATACTCAAAATAATAATGATAATTATCCGCGTAATGGTTGGCATATACTGTCAATCATTTTCGTGGTTTAAATTAGTCCAATTAAGTAAACAATAAATAAAGGATATAAATGGCAATTTTAGCATTTCAAAAACCAGACAAGGTTATCATGCAGAAATCGACTGATTTTGATGGCACGTTTGAGTTTCGTCCATTAGAACCAGGCTTCGGTGTAACCATTGGTAATGCTCTGCGTCGTATCTTACTTTCATCTTTAGAGGGTTATGCAATTACTTCTGTTCGTTTTTCAGGTGTAATGCATGAGTTTTCAACCATTAAAGGGGTTGTTGAAGATGTTACCGAGATCATATTGAATTTGAAACAAGTACGTTTCAAAAAAACAGGCGAATCAGGTGATAGCGAAAAAGTATTTGTGATCATTAATGGCCAGGATGCTTTCCATGCCGGTGATATTACTAAATTCTCTAATAACTTTACCGTTCTGAATCCTGACCTGGTTATCTGTAACATGGATTCATCTGTAACGCTTGAAATTGAATTTACTATAAATAAAGGTCGTGGTTACGTTGCAAGCGAAGAGAATAAAAATCCGGATGCAAACGTAGGTGTTATCGCTATCGACTCTATCTATACGCCAATAAAGAACGTTAAATATACTATTGAAAACTATCGTGTTGAGCAAAAAACCGACTATGAAAAATTAGTATTGGATATTGCTACTGATGGTTCAATTCATCCGGAAGAAGCCCTTAAGGAAGCTGCAAAGATCCTTATTCAGCACTTCATGTTGTTCAGCGATGAGAACATGATGCTGGAAGCACAGGCTAAAGAGGAGACTAAAGAAGTTGACGAAGAGATATTACATATGCGTAAGATTCTTAAAACTGAATTAGTTGACCTTGATCTTTCTGTACGTGCCTTAAACTGCCTTAAAGCTGCTGATATCCGCAGCCTGGCCGACCTGGTATCATACGATGTAGCAGATATGTTGAAGTTCAGAAATTTTGGTAAAAAATCATTAACTGAAATTCAGGACCTGGTTAAATCAAAAGGATTATCTTTTGGTATGAACCTGTCAAAGTTTAAATTAGACGAAGAATAATATGGGGAATGGTGAGTGGTGAATAGTGAGTGTTATTACTCTTTATATTACCACTAACCATTCACTACTAACAATAATAATTAAGCGACCGCATAATTCCGAGGGCTTGAGTTGATCGCCCAACGGTATGCACGTGAAAATCAAACAAAACAATGAGACACGGTAAAAAACACAATCACTTAGGCCGTACCACAAGCCATCGTAAAGCGATGCTGGGTAACATGGCTACATCGCTTATTTTACACAAGCGTATTACTACTACTTTAGCTAAAGCAAAAGCTTTACGCGTTTATGTAGAGCCTATTTTAACTAAAGCTAAAGAAGATACTACGCACTCACGCCGTACTGTATTTAGTTATTTACAGGACAAAGACGCGGTAACTATCCTGTTCCGCGAAATTGCCGAGAAAATAGCTAACCGTCCGGGTGGTTATACCCGTATCATTAAAATGGAAAACCGTTTAGGTGATAACGCGGAAATGGCTTTAATTGAATTAGTAGATTATAACACTGTTTACGTTGCCGGTGATGCACAGGTTGCTAAAAAATCAACCCGTCGTCGTGGTGGTGCAGGTAAAGGCAAAACTGCTGCTCCTGCTGCAACTGCCGAAGTTACACCAGCTGATGATGCAGTAGTAATTGAAGAAACACCAGTTGCCGAAGCGCCTGCAACTCCTGCTGCTGAAGCACCAGCTCCGGAAGCACCAGCTGCAAACGAAGAAAACGCTGAAAAAGGAGAATAATAAATTTCTCTTTTAGAATATTAAAAACGCCCTGCTCAATTGAACAGGGCGTTTTTGTTTTGTAGAGACACAATACTTTGTGTTTCTTACCATATATAGGTTTTGTAGAGACACAATACTTTGTGTTTCTTACCAGGTATAGGTTTTCAGTAAAACTATTGCATAAAGAGGTATTTATTTTTGTTTTCTCTTTCTGCTTTTACCTCAGTTTCTGACAACCTGTCACCGTTGCCAAGCAGTTTTTCTGACTAAATTATACGCTGTCAGCCTTGGTAAATAATATTTTTCTGCCAAATTCATATTGGCACAACCCTTGTTAAACAGCTATAGTATATAATCAATCAAGAAAAATCAATCATATGTCTAAAATAATTGGAATCGACTTAGGAACAACAAACTCGTGCGTAGCAGTAATGGAAGGTAATGAACCTGTAGTTATTGCTAACAGCGAGGGAAAACGTACTACGCCGTCTGTAGTAGCTTTTATTGACAACGGCGAACGTAAGGTAGGAGATCCTGCAAAACGCCAGGCTATTACAAATCCTACAAGAACTATATCATCTATTAAACGCTTTATGGGTAACCAATTTAACGAGGTTACTAAAGAGGCTGCTCGTGTGCCTTATAAAGTGGTAAAAGGTGATAACAATACACCACGTGTTGAAATTGGCGACCGTAAGTATACACCACAAGAAATTTCAGCGATGATTCTTCAAAAAATGAAGAAAACTGCTGAAGACTTTTTGGGCCATGAAGTTACTGAAGCGGTTATCACCGTTCCGGCTTATTTTAATGATGCACAGCGCCAGGCTACTAAAGAAGCCGGTGAAATTGCAGGTTTAAAAGTTCGTCGTATCATTAACGAGCCTACTGCCGCTGCCCTTGCCTATGGACTGGACAAAGCACACAAGGATATGAAAATTGTTGTGTTTGATTGCGGTGGTGGTACACATGACGTTTCTGTACTGGAATTGGGCGATGGTGTATTTGAAGTAAAATCAACTGATGGTGATACTCACTTAGGTGGAGACGACTTCGACCAGGTAATTATTGACTGGATGGCAGACGAATTTAAGAGCGATGAAGGTATTGACCTTCGCCGGGACCCAATGGCCTTACAACGTTTAAAAGAATCTGCTGAGAAAGCTAAAATTGAGTTATCAAGCTCAGCTCAAACAGAGATCAACCTGCCATATATTACTGCAGCTGATGGTATGCCAAAGCACCTGGTTAAAACTTTAACCCGCGCTAAATTTGAGCAATTGGCTGATAGCTTGATCAAACGTACTATTGAACCTTGTAAATCAGCTTTAAAAAATGCCGGTTTAAGTACTTCAGATATTGACGAGATCATATTAGTAGGTGGTTCAACCCGTATACCTGCTATACAGGATGCTGTACAAAAATTCTTTGGTAAATCGCCGTCAAAAGGTGTAAACCCTGACGAAGTAGTAGCTATTGGTGCTGCTATTCAAGGTGGTGTATTAACCGGAGAAGTGAAGGATGTGCTATTGCTGGATGTTACCCCGCTTTCATTAGGTATTGAAACTATGGGTGGTGTTATGACTAAGCTTATAGAAGCAAACACAACTATCCCAACTAAGAAATCTGAAGTGTTTTCAACTGCTTCTGATAATCAACCTTCTGTAGAGATACACATTTTACAGGGTGAGCGTCCTATCGCTTCAGCTAACCGCACTATAGGCCGTTTCCACCTGGATGGTATACCACCAGCACCTCGTGGCGTGCCTCAGGTAGAAGTAACTTTTGATATTGATGCTAACGGTATATTACATGTATCTGCTAAGGATAAAGCTACCGGTAAGGAACAAAAGATCCGTATTGAAGCTTCATCTGGTTTAACTGATGCAGAGATCAAAAAGATGAAGGACGAAGCTGAAGCTAATGCTGATGCCGACAGGCAGGCAAAAGAGGAAGTTGAAAAACTGAACTCTGCTGATGCCCTGATCTTCTCAACTGAAAAGCAATTGAAAGAGTATGGTGATAAGATATCTGCTGATAAAAAAGCACCTATTGAAACGGGCTTAAATAAATTGAAGGCAGCTTATTCAGCTAAAAACATGGCTGAGATAGAGGCAGCTCAAAATGAACTGAACACTGCATGGACCGCGGCATCTGAAGAGATGTACAAAGCTTCAGCAGAATCAGGCCAGCCTCAACCAGGAGCAGGTGACGCAGCCGGTGGTGGTAATGCACAGGGTAATGCTGATACTGTAACTGATGTTGACTTCGAAGAAGTTAAAGATGATAGTAAATAACTGAGTTTTTCATAAGGAAAAGCCCGGCTGGAGAATGTCTCTGGCCGGGCTTTTTTTATGCGCTTGGAAAATACATCCGTACTGCCCTTTCACTTTCCCCTATTGCCTGTGTCTTCCAGGCATACCCATAATTATTTTGTTGAATAGATATTGAATAGATATTGTCTGTGAGGACACAGACAATGGGGGTGATATTCAAAATATCCTATTTACCTTAATTTATAGTATTGCCACAAGGCGTTATAATGAGTCTTATGCCATTTACAAGACTTATAACTCTTAGAACAACTACAACTTACTGCGGTAACTAAATCAATCGTCTAACCTTAGTTTCTGGTGTTATTTTTAAGCCATTCAACTGGGATATCAAATTTAATCCCGGCTTTTTGCCTGGCTCAAGTGTACCTTTTTCATTCTCAATACCCAGGTACATGGCGCCATTAATAGTAGCCCATTGTATTAACATAGCCGTAGTTAACGACGGATATTTTTGCTGCAGGATACGCATCTCGTTTAATATACATAATTTACTGTTAGATGCAAGGCTATCTGTACCTAAAGTAATATTAACTCCCTGGCTCAAAAACAAAGTAACCTTAGGCAATTGATTTTCTATATATAAATTAGCACCAGGGCAAAAACACCAATATATTTTACGGTCAAAACGTTTTATGAAGTAAATGTCCTTTAAATTGGTAAAGGTATTATGCACCATTAAAATCTTCTGCTTATTAGTAAGCAAGGGTAATATTGATTGTAATGAATCACGCGCCTGTGGCTTAAAATAACTAATGTCCATCCCAAAATACTCATACATGTTATTAAAGTCACCTAACTTATAACGATAAAATTTGTTTTCATCCTCACATTCCTGATTATGTATACTAATCAGATTCTCCTCCGTTTCGCAGTAGTTTTTAATTAGTTTAAACAGATCTTTAGATACCGAGTAGGGAGCGTGCGGCGTAATTGAACAGGGTTGTGGTTTAAATTGGTTTAATAATTCAAGCGCTTTATTAAAAATGCCTTCTGCTCTTTCAGGTAAAAAACCAAAAGATTCAATAAAACTATGGTAATATAGTTTGCTGTTAGCTTTTATGGCTATGGTAGCATTAGAATTGGTTATATCGCCAACGGCAACAATACCATTCTCATACATATCCTTATCTGCTTGCGCAGCGGCAGTAGTTATCTCTTCGTCAGTTGCGCCACGTAAGTTTTGAACATCTTTAATAAAAGATACCAGGCCCCGGCGGGGTTGTATTTTATCTTTAAGATGTGAAAGCTCCATATGGCAATGTGCGTTGACAAAACCAGGGCAAATTATTCCGCTTAACTCCTCAACAGGAACAGAACTGTCGGGAGGTAAGTTATTGCTGACAGAAATGATCTTTCCAAAATCATCTACAGTAACAACTCCATTTTTTATTGGATCGGCATAAACAGGAAAAACGTAATCGGCTCTAAAAATTTTCATTTATTAATTTTTGTTTACTCAAAACGATCCAATATCTGCCTAAGTAAAATAATACAATAATTTTTAGATTATTGTTTTCTTTATACAAAATAACAGATAATAAAAAGATAGATTTTTAATTTTCAGTATCTTTGCAGGGTGAATACTGCAATACCAAAAATTGACATCCGTAGCTTAAGTTTAGAAAATTTGCAGAAGCATTTCATCCAAATGAATGAAAAAAGCTTCCGGGCTAAACAAGTGTACGAATGGTTGTGGAAAAAATCATGCTTTTCTTTTAACCAGATGAGCAATATTTCAAAAGAACTTCGTACTAAACTGGAGGAGACTTTTGTTATTAATAATGTTAAAATTCACAACTCCCAGGTTAGTGCTGATAAAACTATAAAAAATTCTTTTATTTTACATGATTCTCACCTAATTGAGGGTGTTTTAATTCCAACTCCTGGCCGGATGACGGCTTGTGTATCCTCGCAAGTGGGTTGCAGCTTAACCTGTAAGTTTTGTGCCACAGGATATATGGAGCGAAAACGCAATCTTAATCCGGATGAAATATATGATCAGGTTGTATTAATTGACCAACAGGCAAAGGAAAATTATGGCGTTCCACTAAGTAACATTGTTTATATGGGGATGGGTGAGCCATTGCTGAATTATAAAAGTGTAATTGAATCTATAGCAAAAATTACTGCTGAAGATGGCCTGAATATGGCTGCCAAAAGAATTACTGTTTCAACTGCAGGCATTGCAAAAATGATTAAAAAACTGGGCGATGACCAGGTAAAGTTTAACCTTGCCCTGTCATTACATGCTGCCAATGACGAAAAACGGAATACTATTATGCCCATTAATGAGCAAAACTCATTAAAAGCATTGGCCGAAGCATTAAAATACTATTACGCCAAAACTAAAAACCCCGTAACATACGAGTATATTATTTTTGATGGCTTTAATGATAATATACAAGACGCCGCGGAATTAGCGCAATTTTGCAAACATCTGCCTTGCAAAGTAAATATTATTGAATATAACCCTATAGCATTTGCCACTTATATTAATGCCGGCGAAGACAAAGTAGAAGCCTTTGCTGATTATTTACGTAAACAAGGTGTAAATACCCACCTCCGCCGCAGCCGGGGAAAAGATATTGATGCAGCCTGCGGTCAGTTAGCGATAAAAGAAAAAGCAAAAATTTCGGATTAATAAAAATCTGCACTAAATTCATAGCATGAAACTGCATGGCGGTTATCTTGCCGATTTTATTTCATTGTTATTTCCCGAACTCTGCTCTGCTTGTGGAGCTGCACTGGTGAGCCATGAAAAATTACTATGCACCGATTGCCTTTATAATTTACCCTGCACCAATTTTCATTTGCAGCCTGATAATATAGTTGCCCAACAATTTTGGGGTAAAATTAATGTAGAAGGCGCTTATGCTCTATATTATTTTACCAAAGGCGGTAAAGTGCAAAACATGGTACATCAGCTTAAATATAAAGGGATAGAGGGCATCGGAACTTTACTGGGGAATATTGCGGGAGCACAATTAAATAAAAGTGATGTGTTTAATACTGTTGAAATGATTATACCTGTACCCTTACATAAAACCAGGTTAAAAAAGCGTGGATATAATCAAAGTACTTGCTTTGCTGAAGGTATTTCGCAAAAATTAAATGCAGTTGTAGCCGATAATAACCTGGTGCGTATAAGAGCCACAGAAACTCAAACTCATAAATCCCGTTTTTCCAGGTTTGAAAATATGCAGGAGGTTTTTTCGGTTAAGTATCCTGAAATGTTAATTGACAAACATGTTTTACTGGTAGATGATATTATAACCACCGGTTCAACATTAGAAGCTTGTGCTATACAATTGCTTAAAATTAAGGGATTGAAGTTAAGTATAGCAACCATTGCGTATGCAGAATAGGGTGGTAGGGGAGTTGTGAATTGTAAACAGTTAAATTTTCAGTTTGCTAAATTAACCAGATTCCTTACTATTCAATAACTACTGCTTTTGGTATCTGCTTAATTTCTCAAATAATACCTTCGGTTCAAATGGCTTCAGTATATAATCATTCATACCCGAGTCATCAATTTCATTCATTTGACTGTTCAGCACAGAAGCGGTTAAGGCAATTACAGGTAACTGTTTAAAATAAGGTTCGTTTTTTGAACGTATAATTTTGGTTGCTTCCAGTCCGCCCATTTCAGGCATATGAATATCCATCAATACTACATCGTACTTTTGACCATTTTCAATTTTTTCAATTGCTTCTCTTCCATTTTCAGCAAAATCGCTTTTTGCACCCCATTTAGTTAAAATTTTATTGATCAATAACCTATTAATTTGATTATCATCAACTACAAGCACTGTTATATTTAAGGTTGAGTCCAAGGTAGTAGAATTGTTTTGTGTGTTATTGCTTTTATTAAATGTTATTGTAAACCAAAAATTAGAACCATTTCCCTGCACACTATCCACATTAATACGCGAATCATGCAATTCAATTAATCGTTTACTTATGGCCAATCCTAAACCTGTTCCGCCATACTTACGGGTGGTGTCTAAGTCGGCCTGCTTAAACGATTCAAATATGGTGCTTAATTTGTCATTAGCAATACCAATGCCAGTATCTGTAATGGCAAACCGAATACGTGCATGCACATCGTTTTGTTCAATTACTTTAAGTTCAATAGTTACCCCGCCCACTTCAGTAAACTTAACGGCGTTGCTTACCAGGTTTAATAATATTTGTAATAACCTGGTACGATCTCCAATAATTATTTCGGGTACAGCCTTGTCAATGTTTTGGGTAAGATAAATATTTTTTTCGGCTGCTGTATATTGCATGGAACTTGTAATCCCCGTAATCAGGTCGCGCAGATGTATATCGGTTTTTTCAAGTTCAATATTTCCAGTTTCTATTTTTGTAAAATCCAGCACATCATTGATCAGCCCCATTAAGTTTTGCGCAGAGAATTTCAATACATTCAGGTTTTCCTGTTGCTCTGCATGGGCGTCCTTCAACAGCAGGTGTGACATGCCAATAACCGCGTTAAGCGGCGTACGTATTTCATGACTCATTACCGAGATAAACATGTCTTTAGTCCTGCTTAACTGCAACGCTTCTTCTTTAGCTGCTATCAATTCGAGCTCAATTTGCTTTTTAGCTGATATATCAATAATAACTTCAATATACTTATCTACTTTACCAGCAGTATTAATAATTACTGAATTGATTACTGATAGCCATATCGGTTGCCCATCTTTACGATAAAAAAGCAGATCTACCTCAAATGATTGCTTATTTTCAGAAAGCTCGCGCGCTTTCTCTATAGTCGAAACATCGGTTAGCTCGCCTTTTAATACATCCCCTAAATGTTTATACTGAACATTCTCAATGTTATAACCGGTAATTTTTTCAAATGCACTGTTCACCCATTCTATTTTACCATTAGCATCATTTATAATAACACCACTTGTGGTATTGCTGGCTACTAACGAAAGCATTTTAAGTTCCGCCTCAGCTTCTTTACGCTTGGTAATATCAATCATTGATCCCACCTGCCGTTCTACTTCTCCTGCATCATTAAGCAGCAGGTTGTTTGATATTGACACCCAAACTGCTTTTTTATCTTTTCTGTAAATCTTTATTTCAATATGATAAGATTTTTTTTCACGGACAGCATTAAGCGCTTGCTGATAAAGTTCAATGTTGGTTTCTTCGCCGGTAAGCAGGGTGCCGAATGGTTTTCCCTTCATTTCGGCAAGTGTATAACCCAGTATATCCTCCAACGCTTCATTCATCCAGATAACAATACCTTCAGCGTCACGAATAAGCATACCACCTGGCGATTTACTGGATGCAAAAGAAAGAATTTCAAGATCCTGCTCTGCTTCTTTACGGATAGTTATATCATTCACTATCCTAATGTATTTTTCAACATTACCTTCGTTATCAAATATCACTGTATTAACCACATCTATCCATAGCGGGGTGCCATCTTTTCGCAGAACCCGTAATTCTATTTCATAAGATTGCTTTTTTCCAAGTAATTCCTGATAATTTTCAACACCCGGGTTTTTATCAGTTCTTTTTACAACATCAGGGATTTGTTTTTTTTCAATATCATGTATATTAAAACCGGTAATCTTCTCAAACGCATTGTTGACCCAAATAACCTCGTCGTTGGCATTACTTATCACTACACCGTTAACCATTTTACTGGCTACCAATGAAAGTTGTTCCAGTTCGGCCAATGTATTTTTTTGATAAGTGATATCGCGTCCATTGGCATACCATTTTCCGGCTTTATATATAGCGCACCAGCCTATCCATTTTACTTCATTATTAAGTGTTAATGATTGGGTTTCCAATTCAAACGAAGTTTCGGTTGCCAGAGCTTTCTCAATAAGGGGTACAAATTGCTCGCGGTTTTTACCAACCACAAAGTCCCATAAAGAGCGTCCAATAACTTGTTGAGGATTATGTCCTAAAATAGAAGTAACCGCGTTATTGATCACTTCTATATTACCGTTGGTATTGGCTATAAAATGAATTTCGGGCGAGCAGTTAAATAAATTATAAAAGCTGCGGTGAGTTTCAAGCGAGGCTTCCAGTACTTTTTTTTGCTTCTCCA